>JAGQPC010000007.1 GCA_020426925.1 Planctomycetales bacterium
TGTCCGCATTCTTTTGAAAGTCAGCACAGAACTCGTCGACGTGCTGAGCCGATGGTGGCAGACCAGTAACGTCAAGATGCAGCCGACGGAAGAGAGTCCGAGCATCGGCTGCGGGAGCCGGCGTCAAACCGTTTTCTTCGAGCTTCGCCAAGATGAACCGATCAATCGGATTCTTCACCCACGATTCATTTTGAACCACAGGCGTGTCCGGATTTTCTGGAAGGATAAACGACCAGTGCTTCTGATATTCCGCGCCCGATGCGATCCAGCGTTTGAGAATCTCGATTTGCTCTGGGCTGAGTTTTTTCTTGGTCTCAGGAGGCGGCATGAGTAATTCGGGATCGTCGGTGACAAGCCGCAAGTACATTTCGCTGTCGTCAGGCGAATCAGGCGCAAGTGCTCCCGCGTCAATTGCCGCTTCGCGTTGATCCAGCCGCAGGTCCGCTTTTCTCGCAGCACTGTCCGGCCCATGACATGTAAAACAATTGTCCGCCAAGATTGGACGGATGTCGCGATTGTATTGCAACGGCTCATCCGCCCAGCCATTTGCCGACTGCAAGAACAGTATTGCAACAACCATCAAAGAACATGACAGGCGAAAGAATCTACTTGACTGATCGCTTGGGGTTGGACGAGGCAGGATCACGATGCACCTTCACTTCAATAGTCAGGGCAGGCGGGTAGGTAGGTCTCATTGGACGCTCGCCCGAAATCATTCGGGTACCGCGTACATGGTAATCAAAGTGCGCCGACGGATGCACTGGTAGTTGCATAATGCCGACTAATAAAATCTGTCTGAATCCAAAGCAACTTACTGAACGCTCGGAGCGTTCTCGCGGTTGCGTGTTCGTCTAACGGTGACTTTAAAATAAAGTCGTTCAGCAAATCGCTGACTAACCCCATTAGAGCATTCATTTGAACAAGCGGAATTTCGATCTCCTGGCTCCCAGCTTTGGTGGTATGGATCTTTCCGACCATGTCCAAATACTGAACCATTCTGTCATCATACGACCGGCCAATCAGTTGCATGAAGTACCGATTCAAATGGTCCTTACGAAATTTTACCTGAGGATGGTTTACGTCAAGACTCTCCAGACTTTCCGGGGCGGGCCCGTCGAATCCGAACTGATGCGGAACAAAGTGCCTGGCAGTAGCGTCGTAGCTAAGCAGATATTCGTATGTTTGGTCCACGAGTTCTGGAATCCGAGGGCCCAAATGTGGGGCAAACGCCTGAATTGTCGCCGCGTCCTCGGATGTAAAGCCAATGAACTCGGCCAAGTAGTCAAATCGATACTTGGCATCGGTTTCTAAACGCTCTTCGTCAACTTTATGCATGCTTGATTCTGTTGCAAAGTAAGGCAATGTCTTAGCGTCAAACTAAACGGCCAGCTGGACAAGTTCGGCAGGGGGCGTAGATTCGATAATCTTCAAATCGAATCGGTCCTGCAAAATCTTGAAGACGTTGGGGCTAACGAATGCTGGCGGCACGGGACCGACTCGAATCCCTTTTACATCCAATGCCAGAAGACTCAACAAAACCGCAACCGCTTTTTGTTCGAACCATGACAGCACGATTTCAAGCGGCAAATCATTGACACCGCAATCGAACGCATTCGCTAGTGCCAAAGCAACTTGGACCGCTCCATAGGCATCGTTGCACTGGCCCATGTCCAAAAATCGAGGTAGCCCGGCGACTGTGCCGTAGTCATGATTTCGAATGCGATACTTGCCACACCCGAGCGTCAAGATGACCGATTCCTCCGGCGCCGACTCGGCTAACTGTGTGTAGTAGTTGCGTCCACTTTCTGCGCCGTCGCATCCGCCAATCAGATAAAACCGTTTGATGTCGCCAGCTTTGACCGCGTCCACGATCTTGTCGGCCACGCCCATCACGGCGCTGTAATGAAACCCAATGGTCGATTCGCGAACTTTATTGTCCGGCAACGGCTCACATTGCTTCGCTTTTTCGATGACTGCTGAAAAATCGTTTCCGGGCAACCGTGTTCCGCCAGGGACAGCTGTGACGCGAGTCGTAAATAATCGGTCAGCGTAGGAATCGGGCGGAATGAGAACACAGTTCGTCGTGCCAAGAATCGCACCAGAAAACATTGGGAATTCCCAGAGCTGGTTTTGCCACGGACCGCCAAAGTGACCGGCCAAATGAGCGTGCTTTTTCAGTTCGGGGTAGCTGTGAGCAGGGAGCATTTCTCCGTGCGTGTATACATTGACACCTGTCCCGGCAGTTTGGTCCAGCAAATCGGAAAGGTCGAGCAAATCGTGACCGGTCACAAGAATACCAGGACCTGCCTTCGTGCCCTCATAAACAGTCGTCGGTTCTGGCTTACCGAAACGTTCGACGTGCCCTTCGTCCAACAACTCCATCACGCGAATGTTTTTGCGACCACACTCCAAAACCATTTCCAGCAGACTGCCCAGCTCGAAGTTGACGTTCGTAACTGTCGCAAACAGAGCCTCCTCAATGAACGCGCTGACCGACTCGTCTGATTTCCCTAAACGTCGCGCGTGATGAGCGTACGCCGCCATGCCTTTGACGCCATATAGCAGTATCTCTTGCAGCGACTGCATGTCTTCATCTTTGCCGCAGACTCCGATGTCAGTGCAGCCAGTTCCGTTCTGAGTTTGCTCGCATTGGTTGCAGAACATAATGATTTTTCTTTCCTGTAAAAGAACGTAAAAAGGACGCTCGTAATCGACAGGCAAGCCTATCGCCTTCAATTGTGGATGTCAAGGTCCGGTTATCGCCAGACAGAGCTACGACCGGCCAAATGCACTGCTGCATTTACAACTTCACTAATCAATCAGTTGGCGAGAGTTGGCTCACTGCCACCACCTTGATGGTCAATCGAGTTGTCTGCAACTTCGGAACAACGATCTTCCGCTGTGTGTACTGCGTGAACAAGTGGACGCGAACCGGATGGCTCGTGCCGTGCCTGCCGCAGGAACAGGTCCGCCGGATCCAAGCGGTGGCTGGGCAATAACCGAATGCTAGAGAGGATTTGCCGGTCGTTCTGGGCCTACTCCAGTTGCCGTTGTGCTACACTCTACTGATTAGAACTTGTTTTCCATTTGGGCCGCTTCGAGTGTGCGATTCGGTTCAGTGAAATATACTTCGCAGGTCACTCGCATGAAACGTTTTCCTATGCATCTCCGTTTGCGGTCGTTGAGCATCCTATTGTGTGTTGCTCTGTGTTCTGTTGCTGATGACAACCCGCAAACACCGAAACATTCCAATCGGCTTGCGAACGAATCTAGCCTCTATTTGAGAATGCATGCTCACAATCCGGTGGACTGGTATCCGTGGGGGGCAGAGGCATTTGAGAAAGCGAAACAAGAAGACAAGGTTGTGTTTCTTTCGGTCGGCTACTCCAGTTGCTACTGGTGCCACGTGATGGAACGCGAATCGTTCATGGACGAAGAAATTGCGAAGTTCGTCAACGAGAACTTCGTATGCATCAAAGTGGACCGCGAGGAACGGCCCGACGTCGACGAAATCTACATGCAAGCGGTGCAGCTCGTACGTGGCCGAGGTGGTTGGCCGATGACGGTTTTCATGCAGCCCGACGGCAAACCGTTTTATGGTGACACTTACTTACCGGCGCGCGACGGAGATCGTCCAGGCGCTCGTGGATTCCTGTCCTTGGCCACAGCGATTTCAAAAGCGTGGAAGTCGTCAAAGAAAGATCTGGGCAAAAACGCCGACGCGATCACGAACGCCATTCGCGAGAACATGTCGGCAGCCCCGGAAGCCGTGCCTATTTCAAATTCGCTTTTTGTGGCTGCGAAAAATGCGTTCGGCTCGACATTCGACAGTCGATACGGAGGTTTCGTGCAAAACCCTGCTGCTCCTCAACCGAGCCGCCCGAAATTCCCAGAGCCATCGAATCTTTTGCTACTGAACGATCTTGCCGAACGGGGCGATGCCAAAGCGGATGCAATGCTGATCACAACGCTCGAGCGGATGCACATGGGAGGAATCTGGGATCACATCGGCGGCGGATTTCATCGATACAGTACCGATCGATTCTGGAAGATTCCGCACTTTGAAAAGATGCTGTACGACAACGCCCAG
>JAGQPC010000085.1 GCA_020426925.1 Planctomycetales bacterium
AATCGTCATCTACAAACTGCTTACAGGCACGACGCCTCTGCAACTGGAATCGATCGAGGGAAAGACCCTGACCGAGATTCTGGAAACTATTGCGACCGTGGATCCAGAGCGGCCGAGCATCCGAATTCGCGGAATGGATGCGAGTTCAAAAACGGATCTGCTCAAAAAACTGTCGACCGATGCCACGATGCACAATCACGTTCTACGCCAAGACCTCGACTGGTTGGTTTTGAAAGCGATCAGCAGCGATCCCGCGGATCGGTATGCATCGGCCGCGGAACTCGCCGAAGATATCCGACGCTACTTGGACCACGAACCGATTTCGGCCGCAGCAGGAAGTTATCTTTATCACATACGCACATTCTATCGACGGAACCGAGTCGCCTGTCTTGCATCCGCCGTCGTCGCCGTTGCGACGTTCTCGTCGTTTTCTATGTACAGTCATTTCGAGGGCAGGCATCGCGTCGCCCAAGAAACTCTTCGAGCAGAATTTGCCGCAATCATCGACGAAGTGGAAGCAATCTATGATTCACGGCCAGAACGTGTCGCAGGTACACTTGAAAGTTGGCATCGAATTCAAGAGCAGATAAATGTCGCGGCGGAACTTGCTCGTCAACTGCCTCCTTCTGATCCGAGCCAAACGCGTCTCAACACAATCAGCGGCAGAACGGCCGATTCGGGACACGTGTTCGAAGAACTTGAGCAGCGGCGGTCAGCGGTGCATCAGGAAACCTATTTCGATGCAGGGACGTTGTCGCTGCATGACGGGCAAGTTCATGCAAGCCGATACACGGACGATTGGAAGTCTGCGGAAAGCGAGACCGTTCCGCTCATGTTTCGTCCGCTGGTCGTGGAAACGTTGACACTTCAACTGGCAAACGCCCCGCGTGGACTCGGCGTGCACGTGGCGCGAGACAAGCATGGCCTGTACGTCAACAGCGTCCACCCAAATGGTGCGGCTTCGCTGGACCAACGGATTCGGCCAGGAACGCGATTGATTGACCTTCCGAGTCACTCAGCTGAATTGGGAATTCCGGTCGCACACCTAACGCCATCGCACGCCTCGATTCTTCTAAACGGAACACCGCGAACCACGCACGAACTCGTGCTGCTTAATCCACGAAAACCGAACGAGCGGTTTCACGTTTCGCTCGTGACAGATGACAAACAGTGCCTAGAGCTGTTGGATTCGCTCGATCGTTTAGACTCAGATTCTTGGCGAACGAAGCTGAGGCAGGCGATACGTCAGTACGACGCGCGAACGCTGCGAGACCTAGCAGTAGATCCATCGCTTGATGATCAGCCGCTACATTCGTTTGTCTTACTTGCTGCGACGCTGAGAGACCTGGCGTTTGACCAGGAAAAGCTACGTGTGCTGCGCAAGGCTCAAAGGCAGTTCGCGCAAGATCCGCTCGCAAACCAGGTGCTCGCTGAATCGCTGGCTCTGGAGTGCAAACCTGCTCAATTGGACGAGGCAGCGCGGCACCTCACGGCAACGATCGCGATCGACAGTAACCGGCCGGTGGCTCAATTTCTGCTGGCTCGCATCCTGCATGAGCAAGGCAAAATGGAAGAAGCCGAAGATCGTTACAAACATGTGATCGCGCACGGCCCGAAGTCAGTCACTCCGCGAGCGTACTACATTTCCTTGCTTCACAGCCAAGGCCGTCAAAAAGAAGCAGACGCCGAACTGAAGGAAATTCAAATCGAACATGGATACGGAAAAAATGTGCAAGACATTGTGCGCAATGTCTATCTTCAGCAACAACACCGGATCTCGGATTCCGAAATGATCGACCGAAGCACTCTCCGGTTTCTCAACGACAGCGCCACGGGCAAGATCGATTCCCAATTGCCCGCCAATGTAAAGCAGAAACTAGAACGCCTGCAAAAAGTTCTCGGCCGTTAGTCAGTCTGTGACATATGTGTTGGCTTCGAACGCCGCGACCAAGTCAGACGAATCGAACTCCTGATCACAATTAAAGTCGCCTGTCGACCAGACTGAGTTAAGCAATTCGCCATCCTCGTATTGGGCCGCTTTGAATAACAAAACCAAATCGCCGGAATCGAACACTCCGTCGAAGTTGACGTCACCCATCGTTAGCCCAAAGAAGTCGAGCTGTCCTTCGAAGTTCAGCCCACTGACACTATAGGCCCGACACTTGAAGTCGACGTCAGACATATCGACTTGGCCATCATCGTTGGCGTCTTGCGAAACATGAATTGATAGTCGCTGTCGGTCGTATCCGTCCAGCTGAACGGCGCCTCCAACCGAAGAAATGGCAACATCCAGTTCGACCGTGCCAACAAATCCAGCTGGCGAGTGAACAACGATGACGCGATCAGGTGTAAATTCAACTTCGACTTCTGCGTCATCAGTCACGCTGGCAACATCGATTCGGTACTCGATTTCATCGCCGTCTAGGTCGATAGCTCTGAGACCCGCGATTCCGGTGTTTCCAACTGTACCTGGTGAAGACATGAAGGCTGGCGAGTTGGGCACTTCACCCTCAACCGTAACATCGACAGTGAACTCTTGGCCGTCGCGTATACCTGTGATCGTTGCTTCGCCTTCTGTTGCGCCGCCATTAATGATCAGCGTTGCGCCATGTCGAGATCGGTCGAACGTCGCCGAAGTGATGACGATCGGATCCATGGGCATTCCCCCAACGCCAGCTTGAGCGTCGGCAATCGCGGACCGAACTCCTTCGCCTTCCACGATGTGCCCGACAATCGAATAGTGGAAATCGAATTCGGGCATCGCTCGAGACGTGATGAAGAAGTTGTCTCCGTTACCGTCGTCGACCAATTTTGCCATCGACAGCACGCCTGGCCCCGCATGACGCAATTGCCAATGGAACTCGTCATCATGACTAGCGGAATCCGATGCCGACAACGCCAACTTGTTCGGATCGCCGGCCTGAGCGAGGTCATCGTTGACTCGATAAAACTCGAGGCCATCATAGTGTCCGCTGTTGACCAGTTCCTCCAAATGTTTTGCCAAGCCGGGAACAAACGCTTCGAAGATTTCGAACGACATCGTTCCGTATCCCGCGACTTCCAGCGTAAATACCGGGTTGAACAGCGCCATCGTTGAAGTTGCAGACAGGTCTACACTTTCGTCGGATTGAACTTCGAATGTCACGTCTTCGACGATTCCTAACGGCACATATTGAACACCTCGCGTCGGGACTACAACGTCGGCTAGTTGCGTCGGTCCTGGCTGAATGAGTCCGAGAAACTCTGCGACTTGCTGAATGCTAACAATATTCGTCAAGACGCTTCCGTTCAGTTCAATGGCCGGAAATGCGTCGGCACCAATTTCAGCCGGAGGATCTGTTCCTTGCGGCACGTTTTCCAAGAACTCGGTCTCAGTCAACTCTTTCAAGAAGTCAGGAATTCCACCGGCTGGATCGAAAAAGAAGCCGGCGCCAGCATGTTCCGCGAACGCCAATACGTCTAGCTCAAACTTCGAATTTTGCGACACGCTCGCCGTGATCTGTTGCGAAGTCGAGTTGCCGGCCGCATCGGTGAATTGGACCTCTCCAGTTGCAGGTTCATCGCTCGCCAATAAAGGTCGTCCGGTAATGACTCCGGTGCGAGCGTCGATCGTAAACGCACTGTCAACGTTGTCGAATGAATACGAGAATCCTGCTTGACCTTCATCTGGGTGCTGCAAGTCGTCGACGTACAAAACTCCAACGGTTGCCGATATGGCAAGGTCTTCATCGATTCTCACTGGCGGCGTTCGATCGATGGTCACCGACAGCGCGTCGTCACCATTTAGTGTGACGCTGTAGGTTCCGTCAGCCAGCGACGATGCATCAACCGTAAATTCGGTTTCGCCCGCCGGCACCGAATACAGAATTACAACGTTAGCATGCTGGTCAACGACTGCGACTTCGCTGCCTGAATCGAAACTAAGTTGGAAGCTGAGATTATTCGCATTCGTAACGTTGTCTAAATCGGAACTGCCGCTGTCTGAATCGGCCAACAAGTCGATTTCCAGTTCGGGTCCGCCGAAATCGGCAAAGTTGATCGTGAATTCTTGCGTGTCGTCCGCGCCTATAGCTCCGCCCGTTGGTCGAACGGTTGCTTGAATCGTCGCAATGCCATCGCTCCGCCTCGGCATCGAGATCCGACCGGTTTCGGGATTGACATCGATCTGAACGTTGCCTGCGACGACAACAGCCGAGAACTCAAACGGATCTCCGTCAACGTCAATTGCGTCAAGATCGACGACAATTCGATCGTTCTCGATTACTGGAGCTGGGATATCCAACAAGAATGGAAGAGCGTTGTGCAGGCTGCGACCGACCGTGACCGCGAACGACATCGTGGTTGTGTTGCCAGCATCGTCCTCTGCAGTGACATGAATCATCGTCGATCCTGATTCAGCGTTTGCCGTAATTCGCAACAGTGCGTTTTCTGGATCGTCGAAAACAGAGACGGTTTCCATCACGACATCGAAAGTCGGTCTGTCACGCAAGTCCGTTTCGACGGCGTTAATGGCGTCACGAACCGCGTCGCCTTCAACCAATTGGCCAAAGATCGAATGGTTGAAATCGAGATGGGGCGTTGGCACGTCGGTGATGAAAAACTGTGAGTTGTTCGTATCGTCTTGCGCTTTCGCCATCGATAAGATACCGTCACGGTTATGTCGCAAGTCGACGTCAAATTGATCATCAAAGTCCGGCAGATGTGATCCACCAGCGCCGGTTCCGGTTGGGTCTCCACCTTGGATCACGAAGTCGTCGATGATCCGATGAAATATCACCCCTTTGTAAAATCCCGATTCGGCGAGCGAAGTAATTTGCTCGGTCACGCGAGGCACCTCTTCGTCAAAGAGCTGGAAAACCATATCGCCGAAGTCGTGGACAGAAATGCGTACGCTACGTTCCGTATCACGCAACTCGACCGACGCAATGGATGAATCGTCCGAAGTGACCGAGTACGTAATTCTTCCGCCGTTCGGATCGTAGCCGTCCAGTGGAATGTGCATTGGCGAGAGTGCTTCCACGACGACCGGTTCCGATTTCGGCGTCGCGATATGAGGCGTGACTCCCATTGGAATCGGCACGCCAGAATGTTCGGATATTTGTGCCAGCGAAAGCACGCCCTCTCCTCGCGCACCGTTTGCGAATTTCCAAGTCGGAAAGACTGTGATCTCGTTTTCCTCGCCAACAGCGTTGAGCGAACGATCTGCGTTTGTGACTTCGACGAATGGAAGGTAACGAGCTCCGTCTTGGAACATCTGTTTCTGCCTCGTAGCCTGAGCAGACCACGCAGCTCCGTAAAAGATCGCGCCGGAATCGGCGAGTGCCTGAGCAAAAGCAACCAAATCGGCAGCGGGCTCGTTAGACGATTGAATCGTCAGTGTGGGCGAGTCAGAAAAATCAATCAGCAGCGGACTGATCGGGTCACCGCTGTCCGAAAACCTGAATGCGTTTCCTGCAGTGTCGGAATGCTGGACAGAAAGAGAGAACTCACCGGCGGTTTCCGCCGTGGCGCGATATCTAGCCAACACCTGCGGCCGGTCAATCGTTGACTCAGAACCCAAAAACGTTCCGCCCAGTTCGTCTATCTCGTTTGTTCGAATCGCTGAATGAATCAAATCGAACTCGGAATCGATTGGCGTGAAATTCAATTCGACTGTCGCGTTTCCTTCAAACGTCGCATCAACGAAAGCCGACACCACGGCCGCTCGCTCATCAACTGGACCGGGCTCTTGGCTGGTTACTTCAAAGACGATGTCGAATTCACCCCCGATTGAAATGCTCTCGATCGGGTCACCATCAACTGATTCGAAGCGAGTGTCGACACGTATCCACTCGGACGTTAGCGTACCTTGGTTAAGTCGCGCACCGTTCACCGAAATGTCTGTCGCCAAAAACTCCTCCGTCAGACCGGGCGGCAACACGAGACCGAACGAGACGTCGCCAAAAAACGGATCGAGCGGAACGATTTTGGCGATCTTGTCTGGACGAATAATGTCAAAGTCGCCCTGCAGATTTATCGCCGCGTCGACAATAAAATGGCCGCCCTGGGAGAAAATCTCCATCGCAGGAATGTCCATCGTTGGCGATTCGACGCCAAGTTCACCGGTCGACGGTTCGTACACAAGATTCTTGTCACCGCCGATCGGAATGCGAATGGTGTCGGTCGTCTGTTCGCCGCCATCACCAGGCAGGATCTCGAGAACGCTACCGTCGTCGTACTCAACTAAAGCGGGATCGATCGGAGCATTCACGCCGTACAGCAGCATGTCAGTTGCCGGAGAGTTTCCAGCGTCATCCACAATCAAACGAAAATCGCCGGCAGTGACCGCAGTCATTGTCCACCGAACCAACTCAAATTTGCCTCGCCCCAACTGAGCAATGCTGCTTGCAGTCGCTCCGACATCTTCAATGAAACCTGCGCCATGCTCCGGCTCGTGAAAAATCGGATAGTTCTCAGACGATTCGAACTCGCCTGCAACAGCCGCAAGCTTCGGTTCGAAGTATGCGTCAACGTGTGCCGAGAAGACACCACCTTCTGGAAAATCAATCGGACCTGGACGATGATCTTCAACGGTTAGCATGACGTGGAACGTGTCGCCTACAGTGACCGAATCAATTCGTCGTCCGACATCATCACGAAACTCCACGCCGATATTGATCCAATCACTAGTGAGAATACCTCCCTCGGCTGGCGCACCTTCGATGTTCAGATCGTCAGCGAGAAACTCGGCGGATAGCCCAATCGGAGCGACGTTGCCAAACGACACCTGCTGAAAGAAAGGAGCCTCGATCGCCACCTTCGTGATTTCGTTCGGTTGCGAAATATCAAAATCGCCACCAAGGTTGAGCACATTGCTGGTGTCGAAAATCCCCGATTCAGAAATAAGCTGCACGATACGAATCGGCACTTCTGATTCAACTGACACTTCGCCAGTCTCGGAGTTGTAGATCACAAACGTAGATTCCCCGATGGAGATTTCGATATCACCCGGCGCCCCTTCCGCTCTCCGATCATCGTCGTTCGTCGCCAGCCGGTTGATGATACGCACCGTATCAATCGGCGACAGCTGGCCGTCGTTGTTCACATCCAACGCAAAGTGCTCGGGGGGACACGAAGCATCATCTCCTGAACTCTGAATCTGGTAGTTGATCGAGATCAACGCGTCGATTGGAGAAACGAACGAGTCTCGATTGACATCAAGCGGCTGCAATGAATTGTGAGTGAAGGCACAATCGCCAGCTAGCATCTGACGGTCTTCAAGTCGCTCGCACAAGCGATGCTTTGTTGAATGGCCTATGTACCTTCTCGGACTTTTGCGGCGATGTGGAATCAATGAAGCGAATCGGAAGTTGAGCATGTCCATCTTTCAGATCGTACCTTCGTTGTAGAAATCCCCTGGAAAGTGCAATCGCTACGTATCGATTTCGAATCAGTTCGCGTCGGACCAGATTATCTAGCACAAGCTTGTTTCCGTCCACGCGAAAGCACCGCAATCCCAAGTGACTGTTCAGTTGGCTTTGCAACGATTGCGCGGTCACGCTGATTCATGATAAGTCATGTCAATTCAAGTTAGCGATTTCCTATCGAAGGTTGCGATTGACTCGCTGGCATACAGAACCATCTTGCGATTGAAGATAAGAATTAGTCACGCGCACATCGAACGAATGCGAATTCTGCACAACGGAAATCGCCGTTCAACCGCACGCGGCATCTTGCACAAAACTCCTTGCGCTGCAGCGCTGCAGCGTGCGCATTTGCAAAGCGTTGAGCAACGCTGCGCACACTCGCACACCACGACTGGGGCGGAACATCTGGCGTTCACAGATTCTTAAGATTTTGTTAGTTTCGCGTAAATCCCCCCTGAGGTTTCGATGTTATTGGCAGCTGCCACCGCAGGTTTCTCTTTTTCCATGCTGGTCACTCTGCTTGGCGGGCTGGCTCTGTTCCTGTTCGGCATGGA
>JAGQPC010000086.1 GCA_020426925.1 Planctomycetales bacterium
TGGCGTTTTTGGCGCATGTTGAAATGGCCAGCAAGTCCAGACCTAAGCAGATCGCTTGTTCGTTCTCCGACAGCGTGTTTAGATCTCGCTTACAAGTTGTCACTGCGTCACGATACGCTTGCCAGCATTCATGCTTGTCTTCCGTGGGCATTGCTGCCAAACGTGCATCAAGCCATTCTCGCATACGGTTTGAGCTACCCATGATTTTTGAGTTGGCCCGCACCAACCGCAAATAGAATGGCTGCACAGCGGTGCTCAGCTCGGCAGGCTGGACACCCAAAACAGCTTCAGCGAGCTGCAACTGTTCACGCGACTCAATGCAATTGAGCATGCGGTCAACCGTATCTTGGTCGCCCTGCAAGTGAAAGTGTTGCGCGGCCTGAATGTATCCAGCACACAAGTCCGATTCGGGAGGCCTAGCTGCACCCGACAAACTTTCCAGGAACGCAAAACCTTCGTCGGGGGTTTCTTGAATGCAAATCGCAACGAACGCGTCGGCAACCAGAAAACGGTTCATTGCAGGATGAATCGCCACAATGTTCTGCCTGAGTTCGTGAGCTCGCGCGTAGTCGCGACCGGCAAGAAAGTGTGGGTAAGCCGCCAGCCAGTATTGCTCGTTACAATGCAGTCGAGCCGCAACGCCTTCAGCAAGGTCCAATCGCTGTACATCTACCAGCAGCCAAAGCAACATCTTTGCTGCTTGCTCGTGCGGACCGTCCGTCGCCATCAGTCCAAGAGTACTCTCTTTCCAAATCTCTACATCATCGGTGATGGCCTTAACTAAATCTTCAACATTGTCGTGTTCAGCAGAAACCAGTCGAGGCACTAAGAGAACGGATGCGATCCCGATCAAAGTTACCCATCTACGAAAATGGTTGAGCATCATGTCACCCCATTTTATTGCGTACACCCTCCTAGCCATTGCGTTCCGTGCAGCGGCTTCCGCCTAAGATTGTGCAACATTCGCTCGGCCGTGGAAACCAAAGTTCTCAGATTCTGGTGAAGATAAACTAAATGACGTTCACCAAGTAAGAAATTTTACCGTGGCGAGTTCGGGAATTGACACGCGGAGGCTGCGAGGACAAGAAAGCCTTGTCAGTATTTCAATTAAAATACAGATGAAAAACTACTTGTACATAAAGAGCCATGTTAGGAAACCGCCAATCGCCATTGAGATTGGGATCGCAACTGCCAGGTAGATTCGCAGTTGCCTTCGCCATTTTCGCGCTAGTTCGAATTCCGTAGGCGGTGGAGGCGGGACTGCGATGCGAATGTCGGTTTCTTGAGACGACGATCCCAATGGGAACGTACCTTGTGACGCGTCACTATCGGACGAACTCTCTTGCGATTTGAGGTTGCCGAAGTCGTCGACCGTGTCCTCCTTGCCATCTTCGTCGATCCCGGGTCGAGCCCATCGCCAAGTTACGTGCGAAGTTTCTGGTGCAAATGTTGCTGACCGTTCTGCCCACGGCGTCAATCGCTGTGCGACTTCGTTTGCCGTTTGGACTCGACGTTCAGGATCCTTTTCCATCATGTCCGCAATCAGATCGACAAAATCGTCGTCGACCTCAGGATTGAACTGCCGAGGATGCCAAGGCGTCTCTTCACAATGACGCCGTGCCTTGTCTCGTGTCGATCCACCCGGAAACGGTACCTTGCCGGTTACCGCATAATAGAGCGTGCAGCCTAAGGAATAGATATCACTAACCGGCGTCAGTTTGGTTGGCGTCAGGATTTTCTCCGGTGACAAATAATCTGCCGTGCCGACGATCTTTCCGGTACGCGGGTCGTTCTCGGCATCGTGCAGGAATCCGGCAAGGCCCAAGTCGGACACTTTCACGATTCCTTCCGGAGTGACCAAAATGTTTCCCGGTTTGACGTCGCGATGAACCAAACCGCGATCGTGAGCATGAGCCAGACCCATCGCTGCTTGGCGAATGACCGAGGCCGCTTGTCGAATTCCAAGTCTTCCTTGGCCTCGAATCAGCCGACGCAGGTCCATGCCAGGGACGTATTCGGTGACCAGAAAATAGACGTTACCGTCGTGGCCAGCGTCGTAGGCTCGCACTAAATTGCGGTGGTCGAGCTGCGCTTGCGTTTTGATTTCTCGTGCGAAGCTATTGATGGCTGCCGGAGTCGATTTGTTTTTGGGGAGCACTTTGATGGCAACTTTTCTGCCCATCATTTGATGCTCGGCTATGAACACTTGGCCCATACCGCCTTGTCCCAGCCAGTCGGTGATGATGTACGGGCCCAAATGCAAGCGAGTTCGACCGCCGCGGAGCTGTTCCACTTGATAGTCGGTTACGATCTCTTGCTCGACCAGTTCGCGCGCTAGCAGTTCGTCGCCAATTTCGACAGCTGGCAATGCGCCAAGCCCACCCTTGCTCCGAATCGCAGCATACGCATGGTCGATCTGCTGCTGCGAAACGAGTCCGCTTAGCAGTGCAGATTGAGCCAGTCGTGATTTCTTTTGATTCGGCACGGATCAGATGTTCACGGCAGAGAATAGATTCGGCGTCGCGGCTTTAAACGCGTCAAGCCCTTTGACGGTCGCCACCCGAGAAATAATTCTCGCAACCAGTTTACGTAACAGTATCATTCTAACGATACGTCATTTCGGTCGCGAGCACGGCGAGTTGCGCCGATTCACAGCTGAATTCGGTCCATACTTCGTGTAGGGCACCGTGGGACATTGCAAATAGACTGGCACGCACGCACCTGCAGTAGCCGCCGTCGCCGAGTAACCGATTTTCTAGTGAAGTCCGCCAATCCATGGTCTGTCGAATTTCATGCACATCATGGAAGCTTCGGCGTTTAAGTTTACGTAAGCTGTTCTCAGGTCATGTTTCGGCACCAATCGTGTAGGCTCGCAGCAAGTCAGATCGCCACCTGTCATTCGTGACAGGTGGTTCGACCTGAGAACGTATCAACGAGGGCGCAGATGATTTAGGGGTTGTTGTCCGTAGTGACGAACGATCACGTTCCCGTTTACCTGAGTCGGTTAGCATTCGCGAGCATTCGCGGACGTGCGCACTGGATCCAAGCAGAAGGTGGAAGCATGCGCGTTTTAGGCTTGAACACTTGATCATCTCGGGATTCTCGACATCCCAACAAAAGAGACGGAACGATAGTCGAACCTAATGTCGATATGCATTGCAGCCCGTAGCCGTGAATCGTCGCCGAACCAAAAGCGGTAACGCAATCAACAGGATTCCTATTCCAGATGGTTCTGGAACGGCAGCAATCTGAATTCGAGCAGCTACAGCACCCCGTTCGTAGCCGCCATCGGAAAACGCTTTGACGAGATCGCTCGAATCAAATTCCGAGTCGCCGTTCCAATCACCGGTCGACCAGTCGGAATTTGCGGTGATGCCGTCTTCATAGGTATTCGCGGCGAAGACTTGCACTAGATCCTTCGAGTTGAATTCTCCATCAAGATTCGCGTCGCCATACCAGGTCATTCGCAATTCTTTGACCCAAGTATCGAGGTCGCTGGGTGAGACAAACCTGTCGCCATCCAGATCAAACATCGCTTCGATCCAAAACTCGGTCGTGTCGAAACCACTCACGATGCGGTCAGCTAACTCATCGAGGTCTTGGACGTCGAGCATTCCGTCAGCGTTAAAGTCACCGGCGGGCGACTCGATCAGGATCATGCCTTCAGCTACCGGATCGAAGCGACTGGGAAAAACGGTCCATTGGTTGTAGGTAGCACCTTCGGGACGACGTAGGGTATTGCGAATGTGCCCACCTTCCAAATTCGCCGATGAAAAATTGGCTCCCTCAAGTTCGCCGTTGATGTAAGAGTTGCTTAGGTCCGCCCGTGTGAAATTCACATTCTTTAGGTTTACGAGTCTGAATTCTGAATCGCGAAGATTTTGGAAACTTAGATCTAATCCCTCCACATCTTCTGAAACCAACCAGAGGCGCTGAAGGTTTCGTTCCTCATAGCTGCGCGTCGAGGCAATTTGGTCTATCGTAATCCCCGAAAGTAAAAAACGAGTGCCCAGAATTACAGAATCGGTGAAGTCGACGTCGGTCAGATCGCTATTGGTAAAATCAGCATTGGCTAAAAACTGGCGGCTCAGATCCCATCCCGACAAATCCATCTGCCGAAACGTGACGTTTCTTAAATCTCGGTTTTTAAAACTTCGAGTCGATTCAAGATGTTCGCGTGTGAAGCCGGAAGAGCCCGAGAAATCTGCTTGACGAATGTCGGCATTTAACAAATTGGTGTCGGCACCGAAAGCAGACTCTTGAAACATTGCACCAATCAGATTCTGAGATGATAAGTCCCAGTCAGACAGATCGTTCAGCGAGAAATCGATACGCTCTAGCGCGCGATCCTTGTACGATTGCGTCTGATAAAAATACGCAGGCTTGAATCCGCCAGCCGTAACGTTTCTAAACGATGCACCATTGACGTTAGCATCCGCCATGTCGACTGAATCCTGCATGTCAGATTCCATAAACTTGGCGTTGTCGAGAACGGCTCCAGTTAGATTCGCTGACCGGAGACTGGTACTGCTGAACGAAACGCCGTCAAGGACAGCGGTACTGAGGTTCGCATTTGCGAAGTTGGCGCCCGCTAAATCGGAACGGCTAAGCATCGCCCCGCTAAGCATTGCGTCACTAAAGTCGGTCCCGTTCAAATTTGCGCTGAGTATGACAGCTCTGGAGAGATCGCTTCCCGCAAACGTTGCACCGGAAGCATTTGCTGTAGTGAAAACCGCGTCTTGAAGGCTTTGCGAACTCAGGTCCCAACCTGCAACGTTGGCCGAGTAAGCGATGCCATTGAGATTCGCAGTTTGATAGCTCGCCGTGCTATAAAATTGTTCGGACGTGAGCGCCGGTTCGTTGAAAGCGGCTCCTGCGATTATCGCATTCGTAAAATCTGCATCTTGAAGTTGGGCTCTTCGAAACGACGAATTGCGAACGTCAGCGTTGCTGAAGTTCGCGTTTTGTAGCCAGCTAAAGGTAAACTGCGAATCAGCTAGTGTTCCGTTTTCGAAATCCGCGTACTGCAAGTTGCGATCATTGGTATTCCAATGAGTCAACTGGGCTGCTGGGCCTGGCTCGACACCTTCGGAACCCGGAATCAACTCCCCGTTGTCCCATCGAAAAATATCGGCGTTGGAATTGGACGATACAAGTTGCGATGCCACTAAAGTCGCAACAACGACAAAGCTCTTTATCCTGTGTAACTTGAACATCTTCTCTGCCTCATGACACCCTTAAATAGTGATAGCGATCTGCTTGCTCATTACGATGATCGGATCCGCGTGACATGGCATACAGCGAGGGCAACTTGGTAAATTCGGTATGAACTAGCTGCACCCTCGATGCAGGTTCAAGACTCGACCGCGACCAGGGTTTTATTTTGCAGTGGTGAGAGTGCAGCGACTGAGTGCGTTTAGCAAACAAGAAAACGAAAACCAACGATCGCTCGAGATTGATTTCGCCGTGAGCTTCCTTTTTTTGTTTCGTCGGCCGCGGACGTGACGGGCGAGAACTCAACACCAAAATCGCACTAGTCTCCAGCGTAAAGCGACATCGACAAAACTCAAGAAGCCGGTCTTAGATGTCAACGGTGTGTCGAGCCGGAATCGATCGTTCTGGGGAAAAACGGGGACGGGGCCAGATTCCAACCGGAAACACAATCAAACTGGTAATCAAAGGCTAACGC
This sequence comes from Planctomycetales bacterium, assembly GCA_020426925.1. Taxonomy (GTDB): domain Bacteria; phylum Planctomycetota; class Planctomycetia; order Pirellulales; family Pirellulaceae; genus JAGQPC01. The sequence continues at coordinate 5,690 of JAGQPC010000086.1, forward strand.
CCGTTTCTGCGTCTATTGTAACGCAGATATACAACGGCAACGAACGCGAGTAGGCGTACGTCGACGAGCGAGCACGATTCGGGAACGAATTGAGCGTTTCCAGCGTTCGGGTCGAACTTTCCATTTCCGAACGCTTCGATAAGATCGCCAGAATCGAATTCACCATCACCGTTCCAGTCGCCGGTTTCCCATCGGGAATTGTGTTCGATATCGTCTTCGTATTCATTCGCCTGAAACACTTGCACCAAATCGCCGGTCGAAAAACTGCCACTTAGATTCGCGTCACCGAATGTAGTTTGCTTGATGTCTTTCACCCACACGACGAGATCAGAACGGTTGACTCGCCCGTCTTCGTTGAGGTCAAATCTCGGATCGGCCTCCGGTGTTCCGGTGGCAAACATCAGGGTGTTTACGTCATCTAGATCAAAGTCACTGTCTCCGTCAAAGTCGCCTGGCATATCTCCAAGCGTCAGCCGAGTTATGACGAGCCCCTCGCTAATATCGCTGAAGATGATGTTTCCGCTGTCAAAAAACGGATAGGAGCTCCAAGCACCGCGAGATCCATAAACGGTGGTCGTCAGTCACCCATCCCTGATGCCTAAAACTTGAATCGGGATACGTTAGGTTTGCGATCACTCGGCTGCCTGGTGCACCTCGTGGATCCAGTATCCATCCTTCGTCGCTACCGTTGAATGAAAACATCACTTCCATATCTTGGTAACGCTCGTCTGGCCCTTGATACGTAATCACTTGCGCGTCATGGACAAACGCGCTAAATTCCGCCAACAGGTTCCAGTTTCAGTGGATATGCCTTCAGGTCAAAAATCTGAGTTCGAAAACCAAAACCAGGGGGTACAGCAACAAGTAGGCCCGATTCGGGATTGATCGCAACGTTATGGGCACCATTCAGTTCGCCGTGGACCACATCAGGCGTCCAATGTTCATCGGGAGCTTCAGTTAGACCACGGAGCCGCGTTAGGTCAAAGACTTGGAGTCCATGAAAGTAGGTGCGCTCGTCGAGCGGCGAATCCGAATCGATATAGGCATGGTTTCCAAACGTCTTGATATCTCGGTAGCGAGAGTTCCAGCTTGTAGATGGCAACAGGCCAAGAAATACAGGGTCGCGTGGATTCGTCACGTTGACAAACGCCGTTGCATCACTTCGTCCAACAAGCGCGTACTCGTTTCCCGTTTCGGGATCCGTCCAGCCCCAGATGTCGTTAACGATCAACTTGTCACCGAAAGTATCCACAGTGATTGGCTTGCTACCGCCAAGTGCCTCAATCGGCAGATGCCCCATGACTTCCATGTTGTTCGTGTTAAACAGCCCTGCTCCCTGATGGTTTTCTAAAACTGCGCCATGAGCCATCAGTATTCGCGGAAAACACATGAGCACTATGAATCCGCAACAGAGCATAGAGCAAGTTACGAAACGACGTTGCCTGTAGCTCATGTCACCAAATTGGATGTTGAAACTTGTTCCAAAGCGAATGCAATGGAAATGTGATCTGTGTCGATCGCGGCGGCTTCTCTCGTGGCTTTCCCCCCTGGTGTGTGTTAACGCTCGCTGCATGCAGGGCTCGGCTTGGGCACTTCTTATGTTAGTTCAAGTGGCGTCACCCTTCAAAACTTCCACAACCAAAGCCAAGTTTCTCAGTCTAAAACTTCGACGTCGACCATATCCGCTTGGGCGTGGTCGAGTTGAATGGTTTCCCCGGATGCTGCGGTGAAGGTCCAGTATTTGTTGTCATCGGAGCGAACTCCAGCGGTGATGGTGTCTCCGGCAACAATGCCAAATTCGCTCAGCGAATCGGGAATAGAAACAACTACTGCACTGCGTCCCTCGCGAAGCAAACTAGCTTTCACAATTGCCCCCGGGACAAGATGCACAAAGTCTTCCGGGATCTCGGCGCCGTGTGGATCGTGTGTTGGATGGCCGAGCACGTCATCCAGATAGTCGACTGTTTCTTCGTCGTGGACATGTTCCAGCAGATCCGCGTGTGTGTGGAGTTGCTCTTCTGGGACGCCCACGTGCTGAAGGTACGTTTCCCACAAACGATGAGCTCTCAACAGACGTTTCGCTTCGCGTCGACCAGACTTTGTAAGTTGAAAGCTGTTTCCATCCGATTGAAGGAGATCTTGACGTTGCAGAGACCGTAATGCTTTGCGAGTTCTTTCTTGGGATTTACCGATCGCGCTGGCGATCTGAGTGACCGTCGCAGTGCCGTTTCGGCGATATCGAAAACATCCCAAGACGTCTTCCACAATCTGCTGCGGAACCATGGATCGACGACGCAGCCAACCGGCAATCAATCCGTACCGTGGCGCGACCGCCAAAACAAACAGAAACTGCAGCGTTCCAAACGCGACGATGGACGGTCCAACAAAAATGTTTCCTACCCAGCAGGCGATATACATACCGCCGATCACCGACGAACATCCGAATGCTGCCGACACGAGCATCATGCGACTTAATCGATCGCACAACAAATAGGCAGTCGCGGCGGGGGTAACTAATAAGCCAACCACCAAAATAATCCCGACGATATTGACCGCGCTGATCACTACCAGCGATGTGCACGTCGTCAGCAAATAGTCGAACACAACGACCGGAATGCCAATCGATGCGGCCATCACAGGATCGAAAGTTGTGATTTGAAAATGTCTGAAAAACAGAATCACGACTGCGAGTACAACTGCGGAGACGATCGCCATCATCCACAAGTAGGAATCGGGGATGACTAAAACCGATCCCATGAAAAAGTGCATCAGATCGACATGGATTCGGTGGCTGAAAACTGCGGCTAAAATCGATCCGCCAGCGAACACGCCGGTGTACATAATGCCGATGGCGGTGTCTTCTTTGATTCTGGATACTCGCGACACAAACGAAATCATGCCTACAGTAAACAGCCCGGCGAGCATCGAACCGACCAACATTCCTGTGGCGTTTGCTTCGCTGTTGAACAGTATCTGCATGACAAGATAACCGGCCGTAACTCCTGCGATCATCGAGTGTGAAATTGCGTCGCCCAGAAACGCCATCCGTTTCAGAATGACAAAGCAACCGACCACGCCGCAGACAATGGCGACCAGCAGACCGCCAATCATTCCTTTCTGAAACGACTGGTTGCCGATGAACGGATCGACGAACAAATCTAAGATGCCTTCGATCATCTGTTGTCCCTTTCCAAATCGGCAAAGATGCGAAGATTCCCTTCGTAGACTTCGCTCAGCAGATCCTTATGGAGGACCACGTTCGGAGGACCGTACGCAAAAAGTCGCTGCTTCAGCAGAGCAAGCATGTCGAAGTACTCGGCTGCGGTCGCCAAATCGTGATGCACGACCATCAGCGTTTTTCCAGATTCCTTGGTGTCTTCAAGGACCTCTAAGATGGCTCGTTCTGTAGCCGCGTCGACGCCAGCAAATGGTTCATCAAGCAACAAAATGTCTGCGCCTTGCGCCATCGCGCGAGCCATGAAGACTCGCTGCTGTTGGCCGCCAGACAATTGGCCGATCTGTCGGTCCGCAAATTTTGACATGCGAACCATCTTGAGCGCGTCGTCGGCGATCTTGCGATCTTTCCGGCCAACGTCTTTCCACCACGGAACATCGCCGAACCGTCCCATCATGGCGACTTCTCGCACGGTGATCGGAAAATCCCAGTCGACGGCGCCTCGTTGAGGCACGTAGGCGACACGTCCTTTCGCTTTGTCCGCAGGCTCACCAAAGATTCTAACCGATCCTACATCCGGCTTTAAGAATCCCAGAATCGACTTGATGAATGTGGATTTGCCCGAGCCATTAGGACCGATGATTCCTACAAGCGTCCCTGGAGCCACCGAAAGCGATACGTCTAGCAGGGCCGGAACAGGGCCATAGCTGACCGTAAGATTCTTGACCTCAATTGCCGGTGTTGCTGAATCGCGTTGAGTCTTGTCGTTCACGACTGGTCACCTTCGTGAGCGTGGCTTTCACCCGTTCTCTCATTTGGCGTGTCCACGATTATTGTGGCCACGATGTTCGAACCTAGTTCCGCCCGACTCCAAAATGTCTGGTCGCCAATTTGTACGTCATCCCGGAAAATCTGAATACGGATCGCCTGAGACACCGCTTGACCAGTGTCACGCGGAATGGCTTCTAAAAAGAACTCGTTGGGGCCAGCGATGACTCCATTCACATTGCGAATTCGGAGCGGCGAGCCTGCTGGCACTTCGTCGGTGCGACGAAGTACGTCCTGCCCGTGCAACCTTAGCAAAAGTGACACAGCATTGTCGGCATCGAACGCGAAAGGGTCTGGAGCTGCGTCAAACGTCAAAGTGACCTGTATGTCGAACTGGCCTGTGGCCTTCGCTGGCTGATACGACGTAGCTGTCGCTGCTTGGGGTCGGCTCTGCATGTAAAGCTGTAAGCCGCCGAGAATCACGGCAACGACGACGGCAGCTAGAATCGGTCGCATGGTCCGCTATTTCAAACCTCCAACGATCGTGAGAACGTTCTCACGCATCATGCCGATGTAGGTTTCGCCGCCAGTTCCCGGCTCGCCCATCGAATCTGAATAGAGTTCACCGCCGACGGTTACGCCGGCTTCTTTGGCGATTTCATTGATCAGCGCCTTGTTGACCGATGTTTCGACAAAGATCGCTTTGACGCCAAACTTGCGGATGGAATCGATCGCCGCTTGCTTTTTTGCAAATGTCACGTCGCCGCCGATCTCTTGTCCCGTCGACCATCCGACCGGAGATGCGGACTTAAAACTGTAAGCCTGACAAAAATAGTTAAACGCATCATGGCTGGTAACCAAGATCCGACGTTCAACTGGAATCGCTTTGTTGATTTCTTGTCGAATCCAGCCGTCCAGTGCAGCCAATTGACGCCGGTACAAATCTGCTCGCGCGTTGTATTCATCGGCATGGTCGGAATCAAATTCGCACAGTGCAGTGCGAATATTTTCAACGTATCTAACTGCGTTGCGAGGCGAGAACCACGCGTGCGGATCGTAAGCTTTGCGCTCGTCGTCTCCGTCCTTCACCATCAGAGGCTCAACACCTAAGAGACAAGTCACCAATCGCTTGCCTTTGTCCTTCGCAAGGGTTTTCATCCAGTCGCCGCCCTCAAGATGCCAGCCGTTTTCAAAACAAAGGTCTGCCTTGCCTGCGGCCAACGCGTCTTCAGGAGTCGTTTCGTACAGGTGCGGATCTTCGCCGGGAACCAAAACGCACTGGACTTCCCAGTGGGTCCCGCCGACCTGCCGCACAAAGTCGGCAACTTGCGTGGTCGAGCAAAACGCAACAAATCGTTTTGCGTTTCCGTCTGCCGAGAATCCGTTGGCTGAAAGCACCGCGATAGATAGGATCGCCGCACACGCGTTTCGTGCTGCAAACTGCACAACGGACATTTTGGATATCCTTCCTCGATTAAAAACACAATCACCCAAATTCTATCGTGTTAGGAATACTCGTGTCAAAGGAGCGTTAATTTGACGGCGACCTATGCCTTTCCGCGTTATGCGACATAGATTCGGCAAACGAACTGAATCCAAGGATTGGACTGGCAGTTGCACTTTGTCGTTGTTTTGGCATTTATCCTGGCGTAGATTCCTCGAGCGGCACTCGGTGCCTTGCTGGTCCACATTAGGATCAAGCTGGTCAACATCAAGTAAATCAAGGAACTGTGGAAAACGAGTTGGAGCGACGTCTTGGTCTACACCATACGCCGCTTGCGATCGTTTGCGAATCACTAGATGGACAGTGTTCAAACTAGCTAGAAATTCGACTGGCGTCTCCGCAATCGGCTCGACAAACTTGCTACACTGGTTACGCCCTTTCATTGTTTGGAGATGTGTCATGACGTTGCCGCCGAATTCTGTTAGCCGAAACCGTCGCAGCTTTTTGCAGACAACCGCCGCAGGTGCTGCAAGCGCATTCGCGGTTCCTGCCATTTTGAGAGGGCAAAGCCTCAATGGAAAAATCAACATCGCCGTGATTGGTTGCGGCGGGCGTGGCGGCGGAAACCTTGGTGCGGTATCGGGCGAGAACATCGTGGCGTTGTGCGATGTCAACGCTCGCAATCTTAATGCTGCAAGCGAACGTCACCCGAACGCCCGCAAGGAAGAGGACTTTCGCAAGCTATTTGATCACGCGAACGAGTTTGACGCGGTGGTCGTAAGCACGTGCGAACATACGCATGCCTTCGCCACGTTGCCTGCACTGCAGCTCGGAAAACACGTCTACTGCGAAAAGCCACTGACGTACAATGTGTGGGAAGCTCGAGTCATCCGAGAAGCGGCGAACCATGCCGGCGTTGCGACGCAGATGGGAACTCAGATTCACGCCGGCGACAACTTCAGACGCGTCGTGGAACTCATTCAAACCGGAGCCATCGGAGCAGTCCGCGAAGTTCACGTTTGGGTCGGTCGAGCTTGGGGATGGCAAGGCAGCGAAGAACTTGCTGTTCAGCACAACGATATCGTGAAGCTGCAGGATCGACCTGCCGAAACGCATCCGGTGCCGGATTACTTAAACTGGGATTTGTGGCTTGGCCCTGCTCCCGAACGTCCCTATCACAGCGTCTATTTCCCAGGCCCAAAATGGTACCGTTGGTGGGATTTTGGAAATGGAACGATGTCCGACCTGGGCAGTCATTTCATCGATCTGCCTTTCTGGGCATTGGATCTCGACCATCCGCAAACGATCGAAGCGCGAGGTCCGAAGCCTCATCCAGAATTGGCGCCGGCTTCGATGGAAGTCACGTACGAATATGGAAAACGAGGCAATCGTCCTCCGCTGACGCTGACGTGGTATCAAGGTACGCACAAACCAAAGATCTGGACGGAAAACCAGATTCCGCAATGGGGCAGCGGCATGTTGTTTGTCGGGGACGACGGAATGTTACTGTCTGACTATGGAAAGCACGTTCTTTTGCCAGAAGAAAAGTATGCCGACTTCCAGCGGCCGGAACCTTTCATCCCCGCATCACGAGGCCATCACGCGGAATGGATTCATGCATGCAAAACGGGTGATCCGACAACGTGCAATTTCGAGTATGCCGGTTGGTTGACCGAAGCAAATCACTTAGGCAACGTCGCGTTCCGGACTGGGAGAAAGCTCGAGTGGAATCCAGAAACGCTCGAAGCCACCAATGCTCCAGAAGCATCACAGTACATCCGCCGCGAATATCGATCCGGTTGGACGTTGGTTTGATGCGTTCTGGCGAAAGTTGGAATGTTCGCTGCGAATGAGCAACGAAGATGGCCCCAGCAAAAGCACGAATCAACGACCTGCTGTGGCGAGCACCATTTATCATCGTGTTCCTCAGTGTCGCAGTTGGCATCGTTGTTGACCGGTACCTAGCTATCGCAATTGTGCAGCTGATTGCCGCAGCCGTATGCGTGCTGGTCAGTTGGTTCACGATCGTCACAAAAAGAAAACGGATTGCGTTTGCGGCGTTGTTCGTGGCAACTGGCCTGTTGTTCGGCTACTGGCATCATCTGCAGTGGCGGATCTATTCGTGCGACGAGGTTGCGAGATATCTCACGTCCACGAGCGACGAGTCTATACCGATCCGAGTTCAAGGCACAGTTGTCGAGCCGCCGACTGTCAGGAGAGCTGGCCCGGCAGACCCGCTGTCAACGATGCCTGTCAGTGATCGCACTGTTACCGAACTGCAAATTCGACGCGTGAACGTTCAAGGCACGTGGCAGTTGGCATCAGGCAAGGTTGAATTGACAGTGCAGGGGCATGTCGTCGGGCTGATGGCCGGTGATCGTGTCGAAGTTTTGGGTGAGCTGCAACGGCCTCGCCGAGCGAAAAATCCCGGCGAACGAGACTTTCGCCAAATGAAACGATCCCAGCGGATTCTTTGTTTGTTGCGGAGTCCCTATCCCGACTGCGTTTCGATCTTGCCGCGTATAGAACAATGGTGGAGCTTGCGGACCATGTCGCGTTGGCTGCATCGCATTCGAGGGAACTGTCACATCGCAATTCAGCAGCACGTCCACCCGAATGCCGAGTTGGCGAAAGCTATACTGCTTGGCACAAAAGATGGCGTAGACCTCGAGACGATCGATGCATTTTTTCTGACCGGAACGATGCACCTGTTAGCGATTTCGGGGTTGCACGTCAGCATTTTGGCCGGAGTGTTTTTTCTTGTGGCCAAGCGAGGAATGATCTCCCACACCGTCGCACTCGGCACGGTTATGGTTTTAATATTCGGATACGCATTGCTCACCGGCGCGAGGCCTCCTGTCATTCGTTCGATGATCCTCGTCCAGGTGTTTTGCGTGAGCTGGATGTTTCGTCGCCGGGCCAACGCGATCAACTCGATTGCGGCATCCGCCGTGCTGGTATTGCTGTTGAATCCTTGTGACCTGTTTCAAGTTGGAGCTCAACTATCGTTCGTCGCGGTTGTCAGTCTCAGCTGGTTTGCCGTGCGGCCGCCGCAAGTTCCATCGGATCCACTTGAGCGGCTGATTTGGAGAACTCGGTCGCTGCCAGCGCGAACAACCGACGCGACTCGGAACATCATCCGGACGAGCATCATAGCCAGCCTTGTTGTGTGGCTTGCATGTCTTCCGCTGGTCGCCCACCACTTTCACGTCGCCGCACCGGTTTCGATTGTGCTGACTCTGGTCCTTGCGATTCCAGTCATGCTTGCGTTGTGCTTTGGCGCGATCACGATGGCGCTGGCGCCAATTTGGCCGCTCGCAGCCAGCGTTACAGGCGCGGTTTGCGGCGCAAGCTTGTCGACAATGTATCGGATTGTCGAACTTGCACTGCCTCTGCCAGGAAGTCATTTTTGGATTCCGAGTTATGGCCCTTTTTGGACGTTGGCGTTTTATGCCGTGGCGTCGCTGATCGGGACGCGCGTGGTTCGCCTTTCGCGAATCGGACGCTTTGCTGCGTTACTCGCGTGGTTCGCGCTTCCAATCGTGTTTGACACAGCGAAACGGTTATCCGTTGAGCAGCCGCTGGAAGTGACCTTTATTTCGGTTGGTCATGGCGTGAGCGTTTTGTTGCAGTTTCCCAGCGGGCGAACAGCGTTGTACGACTGTGGGCACATGGGGATTCCGAACGGCTGTGTTGATTCGATATCGTCCGTGCTGTGGCACAAAGGAATTCATCGCATCGACACCGTCGTCCTTTCGCACGCTGACGCAGACCATTACAACGCGTTGCCTGGGCTCATGGAACGATTTCAGCTTTCGAGCGTCGTTGTCACGGAATACATGTTTCAGTCCGATTCTGACGCGTTGGCCGAGCTAAAACGAAGCATCGACAGAGCGAACGTTACGTTGCAGACCGTTCACTGCAATCAACGAATGTTCGTAGATCCGGCAGCGCGCTGCGACGTTCTGCATCCGCTTCCCAGCACGAAGTACTCGTCCGACAACGCGGCCAGCATCGTTTTGCACGTCGCCAACAATCAGCACTCCATTTTGCTGACCGGTGATCTGGAACGCGGCGGTTTGACGGAGGTCATGCAGCGAGTGAACGCAAAGCCAGACGTTGTCATGGTTCCTCACCATGGCAGTCGCAACAGCGACCCGGAAAGATACAGCAGTTGGGCGGCCGCGCCGTTTGCGGTAATTAGCGCAGGAGAACAGTCGGAGAACGAGCTTGCTCGTGCAAACGGTGCATACTCGCGGTTCGGAGAACTGTTTCACACTGAGCAGCACGGCGCGATCACGTTCACGTTTGAAAACGACCGCATCGAAGTGACGCAATTCTTGCCTGACGCAAAGCGGTCACGGTGAGGTGCAAACGAAGTCAATTGCCGCTCGCCACGTGATTTCTTCTTGACCGACATCCTGTTTTTGCTGCCCGTTGAGATACTGTCTCTCTGCCGACCCTCAGCTCTGGAATTAACCCACATAAGCTTCTCAATGCATCTTTGCGCCGATGGATGAAATCATCGACTGGAACCACGTCGCGTCGAACGTGTTTCTCGAAGACACCTCCTACCATAATCCAGGTATGACTTCACGTTCTATGGCGATGGGCCGCGACACAGTTGGTTTTGTTACGGCGAAGTAGTTTCAACCGTTCCAGAACTGACGGGCGCGATTCCACGTGGATCGCCGTTTGTCTTTCTGCAGTGTTGCTCCAACGCCGTCGCAGCTAACGCAGTTCCCGCGGAACAGTTTCAGGAGGTATGATTTCGATGAACTACCTGCGCGCCTTAAATGGAAAGCATCACTTTTGCTGAAGTTCAGGCTTTAAAGGCTTCTATTACCGATAACAGGACAATTTCAGCCCAAAGGTGCGTAAAGGCTGTACTCCAACAAACTTACGTTGGAGATACATACAAGAGTGGCGATGCTATTAGATTAGGCCGTTTTTCGATGTCCAGAACGTTTCTTGTAACGATGGCCGTGCTTGCGTGCGTGAGTGCGATGACCACTGCGACCGGACAAACGTCGATCCGGTTGACCGATGTAACGAAACAGACCGGTATCGGGTTTGCCCATACAGATGGAAGTTGCGGTCAGTATTACATTTTGGAACCGATGAGCTGCGGGTTGGTTCTGTTTGACTATGATCGAGACGGCGACGTCGACATCTATTTTCTGAACGGCAAGATTCTCTGTCCGGACCAATCGGCCCAAAAACGGCCGCGAAACGCACTTTACCGCAACGATGGGAATTGGAAATTCACTGACGTCACCGAACACGCAGGCGTTGGAGATGAGAGTCATGGACTCGGGGCGACGGTCGGCGACTACGACAACGATGGCGACCTCGATCTTTACTTAAACAATTTCGGCCCCAACGTTTTGTACCAAAATCAAGGTGACGGGACGTTTCGTGATGTAACAAAGCAGAGCGGGACTGGGAACGGAGATCGCACTGGAGCTGGAACGAGCTTCTTAGATGTCGACGCGGACGGCGATTTGGATCTGTATGTCGCCAACTACATTAAGTTTTCGATCGACAAACATGTCCCGCACACAAAAAACGGACACCCGATCAACGGCGGTCCCAAGGATTACGAACCAGATCCGGACACTTTGTTTCTGAACAACGGCGATGGAACGTTCACCGACGTCAGCGAAGCAGCGGGGCTTAACCGCCACGCCGCACCAGGAATGGGAATGGTGTGTGCCGATTACGATATGGACGGAGACACCGATGTCTTTGTCGCTAACGACGGGCAGGCGAATTTCCTCTTTCAAAACAATGGACGCGGCAGCTTCACTGAAGTTGGACTAATCGCCGGTTTTGCTTACGACGGCCTAGGCCAGACACACGCGAGCATGGGGGTCGACGCCGCCGACATGAATCACGATGGTCTTCTCGACTTTCACGTCACATCTTTTCAGGGCGAATTAGCGACGCTGTACCGAAATTCAAACGGAGGTTTTTTGGAAGATGTCACGAACGTGTCAGGTGCCGCAGCGGGTACGCGAGCACCGGTCACTTGGGGCAACGGGTTCGTCGATTTCGACAACGACGGGGACAAGGACATCTTTATTGGAGCCGGTCACATCTACGATACGGTCCATTTGTTCGATCAAACACAAAGCTACGAACTTCACAACTTTGTTTTGCAGAACGACGGAACGGGAAAGTTCACCAACGTCACTGCCGATGCTGGCAGCGGCATGCAAGTTAAGCTCAGCACTCGTGGAGCCGCTTTCGACGACTTGGACAACGATGGTGACATCGACGTAGCTCTGCTGAATTCGCGACGCGAGCCGACTTTGCTGCGGAATGATTCGCTAACAAACAATCGATCAGTGCAAATCCGGCTGATCGGTACAAAATCGTCGCGTGACGCCGTCGGCAGCAAGGTCGAAGTTCACGCGGGCTCGCTCGTTCAGTTCGACGAAGTACATTCAGGTCGCGGTTATCAAGGCCATTACGGTTCAACGCTCCATTTTGGAATCGGCAAACGTAAAACGGTCGACCGAATTCGCGTGCACTGGCACGGCGGTGGCACCCAGGAACTGCGAAACGTCGGAACCGATGGCGTCGTCGTGATGAGGCAGGAATGACGACAGCGATTTTCCGAAACCACATCTGTTTATAACCGCACCGATCGAATTGTTACATCGACCAGTTGTCGTGCACGATACCGTCCTTGCACACGACTGGGATGCCGTCTCGGATCGAAACGTCTCCATCCTCTGGAAGCGTCGATACACCTTGGGTGTTGGAAATGCGAACATTGGAACCGATGCGGCAATTCTTGTCGACGATCGCACCTTCGATCAGACATGAATCACCGATCCCGTACAGCGGGCGGTCGTGTTTCTTGTGCGCGCGAATTTCAGCATGAGTCTCGTATTCGTCGGCACCCATAATGATCGAGTTCTTGATCACCGTGTTCTTCCCGACATGGCACCTCAGGCCAATTACGCTGTTTTCGATGACGGTCCCTTCTTCGATGTTGCACCCATCCGCGATGAGTGTGTTTTTAATTGTCGCTCCTGCCAGTTTTGATGGTGGGAGAAAACGAGCTCGTGAATAGATTGGCGATTCGGGAAGCGCGAGTTCAAACGGCGGATCATCTCCTGCGAGTGCCAAATTCGCGTTGTAGAATGCACGAATGGTTCCAATGTCTTCCCAGTAACCGTCAAATAAATGGACGTGCACATTCTTCGGCTCGATCAGAGATGGGAAAATCTCGCGGCCAAAGTCTTCGTAAGACGTGCTTTTCAAAACGTCGACCAAGAGGTCGCGGTTGAACAAATAGATCCCCATACTCGCCAAGCATTCGCGACCTCGGCTTTCAATGCCGCGACTATCGATCCAGCTAGGGTCCATGTGAACCGAGTCAAGTTGCTCATCGGTCTTTGGTTTTTCGACGAAGCCGCGGACTCGGCCCTCGTCTGAAACTCGCATCACACCAAGACTTCGCGCATCCTCGCGGCGAACCGGGATCGTCGCGATCGTGGCATCCGCGTTCGCATCAATATGTGTCTGCAGCATGTCACGGTAGTTCATTCGGTAAAGCTGATCCCCAGAAAGAATCAGCACATGCTTGATGCCGGGTTGTTCCAAATAGCGGATGTTCTTTCGAACGGCATCGGCCGTGCCCTGGTACCAATCCGTTCCTTGTTCCATCGTTTGCTGGGCGGCAAGCAGCTCAACGAATCCGTTGCCAAACGCATCAAAGCGATAGGTTTGACGAATATGGCGATGCAGACTGACCGACATGAATTGCGTGAGAACGTAGATTCGTCGCAGATCGCTGTTGATGCAATTCGACAGTGGAATGTCGATCAAGCGGTATTTCCCAGCCAGCGGAACTGCGGGCTTCGAGCGGTATTTGGTTAAAGGGTAAAGTCGCGTACCTCGTCCACCACCAAGCACCAATGCAATTACGTTGCGCATGCGACACTCCTCAAATGAACTCCGGGTCGGGGAATCGTTGTCTTACAGCCGGAGCATACCACTGTGGAAGTCGGTTCGACAAGCGGCGGTAGGCCACGACTGTGTTCACTGCTGAAGAAACATCCCCGCCGTTCGACGCATGAACTGCTCTCGTTCTGACTTGCTGAGAAGGCCAAGCTCTCGCTGAATGTCGACGATGGTACCTATTCCGATGATGGACCAGACAGTGTGAATTGTGGATTCGTCAGAGACTGCCTGATGGCCACTCTGGGAACGGTGGGCGGACACCAACTCAAACAACAGTGCGTAGAACTTGCGGTAGAGCTTTCGCAACGACGCACGTATTTCCTTATCGTCACTTTCCGTCAAACCGGCAAACACGATGCGGTAAAGGCGCATTTTTCCGTGATCGCGCGACTGAAAATCCAAGATACGTTCAGCGTCGGACCGCTCATCGCCGCGCGAATCGAGCACCTGCTGCCAATGTTCCCGGGTGACCTCGAAAACGTAGTCGATCGAGTCCAGGAACATTTGCTTCTTGCTCGGCCAGATGCGGTAGAGTTCGTTTTCGCGGACATTGCAGCGGCGAGCTAGGTCAGCGGTTGTCGTGCCACGGTAACCTTGCTCCACAAATGCGTCGGTGATGATCGGGAGGAAAATCGGTTTGCGTTCGACTCCACGCTTCTTTTTTTCAGGCATCAAAGCAGTTAGCGAGTTCGCGGATAGTTCAAGTTCCTGATTGCACTATGCCCGGGTGCGTCGAGCTCGTCAATCTGGTCGCTATGATGCGCGCACAAAAAACGCCCGCCATTTTAGGGCGAGCGAATTTTGCATTTTTCTGAGACAGCAGGGGGTTACTTCGCAGCCTTGCGAGATTTCCACCATCGGCAACCACCGAAGCCAGCACCGACGAGTCCTAGCATCAAGAATGCAGTTGGCTCAGGAACGGCTGTGTAGTCAACCGTCAATGAAGGCCCCATCATCGACATGTCGCTGTGCAATTGTAGACCATCGCTTCCGGATACACCCGTCAGCAAAATACCGTTGTTTGCAGTTCCGTCAATCCAATCCTGCACCAACGACTGGACGTCTATCGTAGTCATTGCGCTATTTGCCAGTCCAGCAAGCGTATGGAATGGCGAGGCAACCGTGTCCGTACCAACGACGGCACCGTCATTCATAGTTGCTCCAAAATTATTCCACGTCGCCGTTGATCCCATCCAACCCTGAGTGAGCTGGTAGAACTCAATGGTGTTGGCCGTTCCGTTGGAGGTAGCTGTAAGCTTAAGGCTTGCGGAGTTGATTGTCGCCCCCGCCGGAATCGCACTTAGGTCGAACTGAATTAGCGACTGTCCTTTATCGCCAAAGTCGACGATCAGGTCCGGATCGCTGTCGTAATTCGTGGCCGCCGTCGTGCTGGTCAATCCATTGATCGTGGTAGCGTCAACATCCGTATCGCTCGAAATCACCACAACCATGTCGGCTGAGGCAATACTGGCGAGTGACAAGACAAGTAGAGTGATAAAACTTTTTCTCATGGCAGTTCGTCTCAGATGCAAAATAGAAAAGTTAAGTCTCGTTGCGTAAGACCTCAGTCTAGTCAGACTCTGCAGATGTCACAAAACTTTTTTGATGATATTTTCTTTGACGGTCCCCCAAAGGCATTCGGTTACGTTGATTGAACATGTTCAACGGAATGTGCGCTCGGGAAATACCGCATATTCCGCACATTTAGTAGGTTCAACGCGACCGGACCCACGTCGCAGAGCCTGACGCAGTTGCGACAGAGCCAGCGTA
>JAGQPC010000087.1 GCA_020426925.1 Planctomycetales bacterium
AACCCTTCCCCGAAGCTTCGTTCCTCAGCTTCGACCGTCCCGAGGGAGTGAGAAGTATGTAAACGCGAATGTCCGTGAAAACGTGAGCTCATTCGTACAGACGCCAATTTGCCGGGCTACGACTTCCGATGATCAGAGTTCCCCAGAAATGCCATCACTGCTAGACTGTCGCGTGCCGCAGGGCAGAAGTTTAGGCGCAATAAGGAGTTTGCGCTGTGGAGAATTCGCCAGCGACGTTGACCGATACGCAAGGAGGTGGCCATGTCGACTCATTCCGTTCGCTTTTTGCATGCGAGCGATCTGCATTTGGAGCTAACGCTTGGTGGGCTGACGTCCGTGCCCGCTTGGCTGCGAGACGATTTTATCGATGCTCCGTTCAAAGCAGCTGAAAACGTATTCAACACAGCAATCAACGAGAACGTCGATTTTGTAATCCTGGCAGGCGACGTTCTTGACATCGAAACCGCTGGCCCACGCGCCATCGATTTTTTGTTGAGCCAGTTTGATCGGATGCGAGAGCACAAGGTCAAAGTCTACTGGTGCGGAGGTGTCGTCGACGATCCGGATCTGTGGCCAGTTGAGATCGCGTTGCCGAAACACGTGCACGTTTTTCCGACGAATGCACCTAAGGCTTTTGAGTTCAAACGTCGCGATCGAGTGATGGCGACGATTTTGGGGCAAAGCCGCCGCGGCGCCGACGAAAACCGACTAACAGCCTATTCGATGGCTGCTGCGAGCGGTGCCAAAATCGCCGTTGCTCATGGCAACTTTGACAAACACACTCTGCAAAAGCACCCTGTCGATTATTGGGCGTTGGGAGGCGAACACAATTCGGCAACGGTGTATCAAGAGCAATCAGCGGCACGCTATTGTGGATCACCTCAAGGCTTTTCCCCGGATGAAACCGGGCAGCACGGTTGTTCTATTGTGGCCATCGAGCACGGCCGCGCGAGCGCTCGCGACGTCACTACTCAGGCTATTAACTGGCATCGCGAACCGTTGCAGTTAGCAGCCGATTCCACTCGTAAGGACTTGGAGCAGTCAATACTGAATCAGAGTCAACATCTGCAGGCAAACAATCGAAGCGGTCTCACTCTAGTGACGTGGGACGTGAGTTGCAGCGGTCCGTTGGCGAATGATTTGCGCAACGACCGAATGTGCGAGACCATCCTAGCGTCGATCTCGCAAAAACGCGATGGACGGCCGAATGACAATGAAGTCGTGTCGGTTGCGATCGAGCTCGAACCGCAATTGATCGCGGACGGCAAGTTTGAAGAAGAAACGATTCTGGGCGATTTCCTTCGCACCGTCCGCGAATACGAACAAGATCCGAACCGCATTTTCGATCTCGCCGAGTACTTGCCTGAAACGACGGTTCGTCATGAAGTCGTGTCGGCCCTGTCGATGTCCTCGCCGACGGAACGAACCAAGATGCTCAGGCGAGTTGCTGCGTTGGGTATGGAATTACTCAGTGGCGAAACCGAATCGCTGCAGCACCACACGCAGTGACGGCGTGCCATCACTGTGACGTGAAACGGCGTAGACACCGCTACCGACCGAGGAAGCACCTGTGCGAATAACCGATCTGCACATAAGTAGTTTTGGACATTGGAACGGCTTGCAAATCGCAAACTTTTCCGACCAAATCACAGTCATCCACGGCCCGAACGAAGCGGGTAAGTCGACGCTGCTACAGTTTGTCCGCGCAGTTCTTTATGGATTTTCCCCGACGAGACACCGCAGGTTTGTGCCTCCTGTTTATGAAGGTCGAGTCGGAGGAAGCGTTACGGTTTCCGCTCCGAACGGCCAGTTCACCGTCCGCCGTCTGCTGCCAAAGTCGGGCCGTTTGGAAGATCACGAACCGTCGGAACTGTCTGTTTGTTCAACCGACGGACGAACGCAAGGCAACCATGTGCTCAACACATTGCTTTCCGGTGTTGACGATTCAATTTTCCACAACGTCTTTGCTGTCGGGCTGACCGAGATGCAGCATCTCGGAACGCTCAGTGATACCGATGCGGGCCAACAGCTCTACGGGTTGGCGATGGGCGCCGATCGCGTTTCACTGGTCGATGTGAAACGAGAATTAGAGGTCGCTCGGCAGTCGTTGCTGTCGTCCGACGATTCGACGTCAGAGCTACCGACTCTGTTCGAGCGTCGCGACCTTTTGAAACGCGAGATTCAAGCCGCAGCTGACGACAATCGACGTTGGAACGCCATATTGGAAGAGCGTTCTTCGGCCGAAAAAGAAATTGCTGAACTCGAAAAGGAACGCAATTCGTTTTTGGGCCAGGGCCAACTAAAAGAAGTCACGGCCCAACTTCGGCGACATTGGAAAGAAGCGCAGGAACTCCATACGCAGCTCAAGCGACTCGGAAACATCCCGAAGGACGCTGTCACTTCGTTGGGACGTATCCGAAAGATCTCGAGCGATCTGGCCGAACGCAGAGCGAAATCGGAAGAGGTCAAAAAACAGCGGTCGAAGCTGCGAGACAAAGCATCGTCGTTTCGAACAGGCGAATCACTTTCTGCTCACGTCGCCGAAATCGAGCAGATGCACAATCGTCGCGGCAAAATCAAGAACCTACACGCCGACATCAAACGATTGGAGCAAGAAACGGAAGAAGCAGAATTCGAGTTGCAGTCAGAGCTCGAACGGCTCGGCATTCAATCCGCCTATCGCCCCGAATCGGCACCTGCAATCACTCCGGAGCTAATCGAAGAGCTGCGTGTGCCGTGGCGGCAAACGTTCGAAGCCGAACGCGAATGCAATGACGCTCGGCGTGAAGCAACTGAGTATCGGCGGCAGGCGGAAGTCATCGAGCGGCAGCTGCAAGCAGTCTCGCAGTCGACCGGGACAACGAACTTCGGCCAACGTTTTGCAGCTCTCGAAAGAACCATGCAAGCGCTGCGACAGCGAATGCAATTAGACACGCGAGAAGAGAAGCTGCGTCGAACGATCAAGTCGCTACACGGTGAATTGAAAGACTGGCGAGAGCGGCAAGTGCTACCTTGGCGAGCGCTCATGGTGTTAGGGTTCGTGTTTTCCGCAGGTGCCGCGATGGCTGGCGTCGCGCTGCTTGGCGAGTATATGGGGATCGCCGATGAAAGCCGCCGCGTGGGACTGGGCCTGACCGGTGGACTCACTTGCTTGGTCGCTTTTATCATCAAAAACAATACGGAAAGCGGAGCCATCCGCGGCGAAGAGGCATGCGAAGACGAACTCGACGACCTGCAAAAACAGCTAGACGAAACGCAGAAACAAATTCGAGAAGCGAATGAGCATCTCCCGCCCAGCAGCGATACGCTTGTTGCTCGGCTGCAAGACACCGAAGCTCAGCTCGCCGAAATGGAAGAATACGTTCCGTTAGAAGGACAGCGGAAGGAGCTTGCTCACGAGGCCGACGCCGCGGAGCGTCGCGAACAATTGGCAAAGCAAAAACTAAAAGACGCGAAATCTCACTGGTCGAGCATTCTCCGAGACTCAGGATTCCCCGACACGATCAGCATCGACCAGTTCGAAGTGCTTAGTGGCAAAACCGGCGCGATCGACCGGATTCGTGAGCGTTGGACGTTGACTCGCGAACAACTGCAACAAAGACAGCAAGAACTTCAACAGCTTCAACATCGGGTGGAGTCGCTGGTTACTGCCGCTCAATTGATTTCAGACGACGATGAACTCGAATCGCAAATCACGCTGCTATTCAAGACGGTTCGCGATCAGCGGCAGCAGGATGAACAGCGTGAGAGCTTGCATCGTCAGTGGCGGCAGCTGGGACGTGACCAGGAGAAAATTGCGGAGGCTGCAAAAAGACTGCAGGAAAAAAGAAACCAATTAATGGAGCACGTCGGCGTCGTCGACCAAGACGACTTAAACTCGCTGCTGAAGCGGTCTCGCAAAGCCAAAATGCTGACGAAGAATCTAGACGAACTCGTGAAGCAGATCGTCGCGGCAATGGACGGACAAACGACCGCTCGCGAAATCCGCCAGCAATTGGATCGGGACCAGTTCCTTAATCGATTGAAGAAAATGGAATCGAAACATGATTCCGTCCACAATCGACTTGAGGAGCTCTATCAACGACGCGCAGAGCTCACAGAGTCGAACAGTTCGCTGATAAGTCGACGAGACGTTTCCGGCAAACGGATCGAGCTGTCAGAAGTCGAAGCGAAGATCGCTAACGGCATTCGTCGATGGCAAGCGTACGCCACGACTAGCGCAGTTTTGGACGAAGTCCGCCGCACGTATGAATCTGACCGTCAACCCGAAACGCTCGCCGAAGCTTCGAACTATCTGGAACTGCTGACTCGAGGCAGATACACGCGAATCTGGACTCCGTTTGGCGAATCGTCACTATCGGTCAACGACAAGCACGGTAAAGCTCTGCCTGTGGAAGTGTTGAGCCGTGGAACTCGTGAGCAAGTTTTTCTCAGCCTTCGCATGGCACTCGTCGCCAATTACAGCCGTCGTGGTGCGCGGCTGCCGCTGATCCTGGACGACGTGTTTGTGAACTTCGACCGCGAACGAGCCGTGGCGGCTGCGGAAGCGATCTGTCAGTTTGCTCAGCAGGGACATCAAGTTCTGCTATTCACGTGCCACGAACACATTCGCCAAATCTTTGAGGATCTGGAAGTTGATGTTTGCGAGCTGCCGCGCGCAGCTGATTTAGCTCATGGTGCTGGGCAGCCGATTGTTCCGCAAAAGGGAATTCCGGTTCGATCGACGGCGGAACAGCAGACTCTTGTTGCTCCGGCCGCACCGGCGACGGACGACGCATCAGGCCCGATCTACTACTATCTGACTGCCGATGAGCTTGCTGAAATCGCTTATAATGACGATTTCTTTGGTGACGATGGAACGTTCTATCCGCTCGCCGGTGCCAGAGTCCGTTCCAAGGTCCACCGAAGCATGCCGCAAAATGCTCGGCCGATATCTGAATTCGTTGCGAAAAAAGAACAAGGCTGACTAGCCACGTCGTGGCGGAAGCACGTAGCCCCGAGTGTCAGCTCGGGGTTTTAGGACCGCCAAAAGCCGTCTAGCCGTGAAGCGGCGACAGCAACGCAAGATCGCTTTCGCCGCTTCGCGGCTAGAGACGCAGTTGACTCGCGCTCCCCGAGTTAACACTCGGGGCTACGTGCGGACGTCGCTACGCGACTGAGTAATACACCACCAAAGACGCGATTCTGTCCCGTCGCGATAACGCCGTAACACAACGTGTCGCGTTTTGGCTTCACGCGGTCGACAAATCGACTCATCAGTTCTACTTGTCGGAACGTGGCCAGCCGCGAGATTCCGCGAGAAACACGTGGACATCATATGCTTAAGGCATGATGCAACGTCTGTCCACACTTATGCGCGCATTGCGACAATCGCTGTCGCAGGGTAGTGCTGCCCGTGTACCCATGGGTGACTACTTTGTTTTGGAAGATCGCGTGCTGTTCAATGCGGTTTCGATGGACGCCATCGATCCAGACGACGTTCCTCAGCTGAGTGAAGAAGATCTTTCATCAATCAACAGTCTTGGGTTTGACATCTGGGACTTGGCGGACGTCGCGCATGAGGAAGTGTTCGTTTCGCTGCCGGCCGAAGAACCTCAAGCACGTGCACTGATCGTCGTTGATGGGCGAGTAGACGATTTGGCAAGCCTGCTAGACGGCGTCGACGTCGGCTCATCAGAAGTGATCGTCATCGACGAGAACTCAGACGCAATCGCTTTAATCAACGAGGCATTGGATCGACTTGGCGAAGTCGACTCAATTCACATCGTGTCCCACGGTAAGGATGGAGGCATCTTGCTCGGTGAGACTTGGCTTAGTGCAAACAATGCAGTTGACTGGAGCGGAATCGCTCAATGGTCGCAACACCTATCCGCTGACGCAGACATTCTGATTTACGGTTGCGACGTGGCCAGCGGCGAAGCTGGAACGGAGTTATTGAACGCGCTGTCTGTCGTGACAGGGGCTGACGTAGCTGCCAGTGACGACGCAACCGGGCACGAGTCGTTAGGCGGAGATTGGGATCTGGAATATGAGGTCGGCACGATCGATAGTGCGGTTGCCGTTCCGCAGGATGTAATATTCAGTTGGTATGGCACGTTGGATATCACAAGCAATCTGGTCGCTTACTACGAGTTTGAGGAAGGAAGCGGCATAATTGCTGGTGATTCAACCGCGAACAATAACGACGGAACGTTGCTTGATTCTCCGATCTGGACGACCGGTATCGTGGGGACTGGGGCTCTAGACTTCAGCGGCGACTTTGACCGCATGGAGGCAGCGGATCGCACGGACTTAGATTTCTCCGGCGATTTTTCTGTCTCGTTCTGGTTCAACAGTACACAAACTCCAACAAGTGCGGCGAGACTAGTTGGACAATCAGATGGCGGAACTGGATTCGTCTTTTACACAGACAGCTTCGGCGACGTCAATTGGTTTATCAACGGCAGTGGCGGATCGACAACGTTTTGGACGACGGCTCCACTTGATGGCGACTGGCACTTAGTTACTGGCGTTCGAAGCGGGAATGACTTTGAGCTATTTATCGACGGCGCATCGGCGGCAACAACAACCGCGACGGTTGGGACCGTTTCAAGTACGGACGTGCTGCGTTTCGGCTCGAGTACGCCTTCATCCGCTGACTACGACGGCAAGCTTGACGATGTGCGGATCTACGATCGAGCATTGTCGACGCCAGACGTGGGTGAATTGTATGCACTGGGCAGCAACACTGCTCCGGTGATCACAAGTAACGGCGGTGGTTCGACGGCGGCAGTAAGCGTGTCGGAAAACACCACGTCCGTGACGACCGTCACTGCGACGGACGCGGAACTTGACACGTTAACCTATTCAATTACTGGTGGCGTAGACGCTGCGAAATTTAGTATTGACGCGTCTACGGGCGAGTTAGCGTTTGTCACAGCACCGGACTTTGAATCGCCGGTGGATGCTAATACGGACAATGTATATGAAGTTACGGTCCAAGTTAGCGATGGCTCGCTGGCCGATTCGCAAGCGATCAGCATCACGGTCACAAACGTAGGAACGGGCCTTGCCGTCGATGACACGTTCAGCGGCGCGGAAGACACGACGATTGTGGGCAATGTTTTGGGTAACGATCCACCGGCAGATGGCGGCACATTCTCAGCGGCACTCGCCAGCGATGTGAGCAACGGTAGCCTCAGCCTCAATCCGGATGGAAGTTTCAACTACACGCCAGCCGGTAACTGGAGTGGTACCGACAGCTTTGAATACGTGGCCGTCGACACTAGCACTGGTCCCGTCCATTACTGGGGCCTTGAAGGCGATGGAACTGACGCCGTCGGAACTGCGGATGGGACATTAATGAATGGTCCTACAACGGTATCTGGGTTCGATGGCAACACGCTTCAGTTCGATGGAGTCGATGACTACGTCCAGCTAACCGATGTGAGTTACTCAAGCGACTTCACTCTGTCATTCTATTTCAAAGTCGACGACATTACGGGCGCAGGCCTCCAGTACTTTTATTCACACGGAACTGTTGGAACTACCAATGTTGTTCACGTTTCGATCGCGGAAGACGCCTATCCGACTGTTGGGTATCGCAACAACCTCATTACAACCATTCTGGATAGCAATGACAGCGTGAGCGCGACCGGTCAGATTTACATCGACGTAGCCAGTCTCGTCGGCGATGGTCAGTGGCACTTTTACACAGCGACCGTTAGCAGCATCTCTGGAACTCGTGTGTATATCGACGGTGCTTTGCAAGGTTCAGACACAACGGGCACAGCCGGTGTAAACCCCGTTGGCAATGCTGTCATCGGAGGACGATCCGATCTGGATCCGAGCCGTCTACTTGGTCCAGCCAATCGCATTGACAGCGTGGCGATCTACGATCGCGCGCTGAGCGTAGCGGAGATTGCATCACTGAGCAACGACTCGTTGCAGGGTACTGTGACAATCAACGTAAATTCAGTTAATGACGCTCCGGTGCTTTCGTCGATCGAAGGCGCGAGATTGGCCTACACCGAAAATGATGGAGCAGTCGCGCTCACTTCGACTCTGGCGGTCACGGACGTCGATGACACGAACATCGAGTCCGCAGTCGTGGCAATCACCGCAAACTACGCCAGCGGTGAAGATACGCTGTCGTTTACCAATCAGAACGGCATCACGGGCAGCTGGAACTCCGGGACCGGCACTCTATCACTGACCGGCACGGCGACGAAGGCTCAATACGAAGCGGCAATTCGCAGCATCACATACACCAACAGCAGCGAGAATCCGACAACGACGACTCGTACGATCAGCTTCACCGTCAACGATGGTGACATCAACTCGAACACACCCACTCGCGACATCGCCATCAGCAGCGTCAACGATGATCCGGCGAACACTAGCGGTCTGCCAACCGATGTTACGGTTACCGAAGATGTTTCTACGAGCATCGACTTGTCGGCTCTCGAGTTTTCGGATGTCGATGCAGCGGCTGGCAGCTTGACGGTCACGTTGACCACTAGCACCGGTGGCAATCTTACGGCAGCAGCCGGAGCTGGCATCACGATCGGAGGTACGTCAAACGCGTTGACGATTAGCGGTAATTTGACCGATCTAAACAATTATTTCAACAACGCCAGCAACATCACTTACCTGCACGGCGTCTCTAACACGAACGGAAACGATGCCGACACTATTCAAGTAGAAATCAACGACAATGGAAACACTGGCGCTGGAGGTGGCGCGGACATCAATCTAGGCACCGTCAACGTCGACATCACAGCGATTAATGACAATCCGACGAATGTCGGAAGTTTGCCGACCGATGTTACGGTTACGGAAGACGTGGCCACGAACGTCGACTTGTCGGCGGTGGACTTCAGCGACGTCGATGCGGGCAGCAGTTCCCTGACAGTGACGCTGTCGACCAGCACCGGAGGTCAGCTAACGACTGCGGCGGGAACGGGCATCACGCTCGGCGGCACGGCGACGGCTCGCACGTTGACCGGTACGCTGACCGATCTGAACGCTTACTTGAACGACTCGACCAAGATTCAGTACTTACATGCGACGGCGAACCTAAACGGCAATGATGCCGACACGATCACGGTCACGATCAACGATAATGGCAACACGGGCAGCGGAGGCGGCACTGACCAGACGCTTGGTGTCGTCAACGTCGATATCACCGCCGTCAACGATGAACAAGTTCTAGCGACCAACACGGGCACGACGGTCGCTGAAGGATCGACGGGCAACGTCGTAACGACGGCGATGCTGGAGACGACCGATGTCGACAATTCATCGGCCCAGTTGATCTACACGGTTGATGCGGTGCCGGCGAACGGAACGCTCTACAACAATGGTGTGGCGTTGAGTGCGACTGACACCTTTACGCAGGCCGACATCGACGCGAATCTGATCACGTATGACCACGATGGCAGCCAGACGGCGAGCGACAGTTTTGATTTCACGGTCGACGATGGTTCGGGTTCGACGACTTCGGCGACGTTTAGCTGGACGGTTACGAACGTCAACGACGCTCCGGTGCTCGCCTCGATCGAAGACGCGAACTTGGCCTACACCGAAAACGACGGAGCAGTCGCAATCACGTCGACTCTGGCAGTCACCGATGTCGACGACACGAATATCGAATCAGCTGTCGTGGCGATCACTGCGAACTACGTCAGCGGCGAAGACACACTTTCGTTCACCGACCAGAACGGCATCAGCGGCAGCTGGAATGTGGGAACGGGAACTTTAACGCTGACTGGCACGGCTACGAAAGCTCAGTATGAAGCGGCAATTCGCAGCATCACTTATACCAACACCAGCGAGAACCCGACCACGTCGACTCGCACGATCAGCTTCACGATCAACGATGGCGATGTCGATTCGAACACGACCACTCGCGACATCACCATCAGCAGTGTCAACGATGATCCGACAAACGCCGGCAGCTTGCCGACGGATATCTCGGTTACCGAAGATGCTTCCACCGGCATCGATTTGTCGGCCATCGATCTCTCGGACGTCGATGTGGGACCTGGTAGCCTGACCGTGACGCTGACCACTAGTGCCGGCGGGGACCTTTCGGCGGCAGCCGGTGTTGGTATCACGATCGGAGGCAGCTCAACAGCGTTGACGATCAGCGGTAACTTGACCGATCTGAACAACTACTTCGACAACGCCAGCAACATCTCGTACTTGCACGGCGTCGCTCACACGAACGGGAATAACGCCGACACTATTCAAGTTGAAGTCAACGACAACGGAAACACAGGCGTTGGTGGCGGAACGAACATCAATCTCGGCACCGTGAACGTCGGCATCACAGCGATCAACGACAACCCGACCAACGCGGGCAGTTTGCCAACGGATGTCTCTGTCACCGAAGATGTGGCCACGAACGTCGACCTCTCGGCGGTAGATTTTTCGGATGTCGACGCGGCATCTGGCAACTTGACGGTAACGCTGACCACCAGTACCGGCGGAGACCTTTCGGCGGCAGCAGGTGCCGGCATCACGATCGGAGGTAGCTCAACCGCGCTGACGATCAGCGGAAGCTTGACCGACCTGAACAACTATTTCGACAACACCAGCAATATTTCGTATCTCCACTCAACGGCAAACTTGAACGGGAATGATGCCGACACGATTGCCGTCACGATCAATGACAACGGAAACACGGGAGTTGGTGGTGGAACGAACATCAATTTGGGTACCGTAAACGTCGATATCACGGCCGTCAACGATGCGCCTGTTTTGCAGAACAATTTGCCGATCACGCTTGCTGAAGGAGCTACCGCGTCAATCGGAGTTGGTTCGCTGTCGGTATCCGACGTCGATAACGTTGCGACTTCGCTGACGTATTCGGTGACGTCTGTTCCCGCGAACGGACAACTTGAACTCACGACTGCACCAGGACTCGCGATTAGTAGCTTCACTCAAGATGACATCGACAACAATCGAGTCGTCTACGTCCACGACGGATCGAGCACAACGAGCGATAGTTTTGACTTCACGGTCAGCGATGGCTCTGGAGGCACGATTGCGACAAACACGTTCAACATTAACGTTACTCCCGTCGATAATGACGCTCCGGTTCTTGCCGTCAACGCAGGAAGCTCCATGTCGGAAGGAGCGACCGACACGATCGTCGTAACGGAACTTCAGTTCACGGATACGGAACAGCCCACAACTTCCATCACTTACACGGTGATTGCGACTCCTACGAACGGACAACTTGAATTGACAACTGCACCAGGAGTCGCGGTCGCCATCTTTACACAGGACGACATTGACAATGGCCGAGTCGTCTACGTTCACGATGGCGGCGAGACCACGACCGATTCGTTCTCGTTCGACGTTGACGATGGAGCAGGCAACGTCTCCAGCGGTCACACGTTTGCGCTCGCGATCACTCCAGTGAACGATTCGCCGGTGGTGGCCGTTAACACCGGCATCACGGTCGCTGAAGGCGGAACGGTCGTTATCAGCTCGTTCGAGCTAGATGTCACGGATCCGGACGACTCGGGCGTTGGGCTACCTTACACGGTGACGAGTCCTCCGACGGAAGGGCAGTTGGAGTTTGTCTCGAATCCAGGCGTCGCAGTCACGACATTTACGCAAAACGATCTCGATACGAATCAGCTTGTCTACGTTCACGATGGCGGCGAGGGCCACGTCGACTCGTTCAGCTTCCAGGTTAAGGACGGAGGAGAAGACGGTGCATTGGGTGATACCGGAACATTTGCAATCACCGTGACGCCGGTGAACGACAATCCGGTGGCAAGCGACGACACGTTTACCGTCAACGAAAACAGCTCGATCAGCGGCAACGTGACTGCTTCCGATGTCGATGTCGACGGAGATCCACTAACAGCGACACTCCTCACGCCGCCTGCAAACGGCACACTCGTTTTGAACGCGAATGGTTCGTTCACGTACACGCCCGATGCTGATTACGATGGTCCCGATTCGTTCCAGTATCAAATCGATGACGGCAACGGCGCGACCGACACCGCTACTGTGACAATCGTTGTGAACAATACAAACACGCCACCAGTTGCGCACGCTGATTTTGTAGCTGCGGTTTCGTCACTTGAAACCGTGATCAATGGTTTGCTATTGGGCAACGACCTCGATCCGGACGGAGATTCGTTTTCGATCATAATCACGTCACAGCCGCTACATGGCACGATTCAAGTTCGGCCTGATGGTTCTGTGGTTTACAAGCCCACCATCGGATACTTAGGAGCCGACTCCTTCACTTACGCGCTCACTGACGGAACATCAGTGTCTCAGCCTGTTCAAGTCACAATTGACGTAACGGCCGCCGGCCAGCTACCAGCAGGCTCAGTGCCGTTCGATCCAAATCTGAATGATAACGACAACAACGATAGTGATTCGGATGCAGATTCGGACAAAGACACTACCACGCTGGACCTGTCACTCCAGGACGGCCAAGATGGACAGCTCCGGTTTGTTCGTCGAGTGAATCGGAACGGGCAAGTTGCTGGTCTTGCGTCGGTCGATGACGGCGATCAGTTTGTTGTTGAGTTGGCCAATGCGCTTTTGGAAGCCGATCCAAATCTGAGTGACGGGCTGAAGCTCATCAACATCCAGAAGTCTGGAAGCGTCGATGCTCGCGATGACATGAACGATGTGCAGTCTGGCGTGAACTTCAAAGCGGTTGCTATCGATACGCAAGCGATGCTGCGTTATTTCGATAAGAATCTCGAGGAAATCCAGCAAAGCGAAGTAGCCCAAAAACTGATCGTTCAATCAGCAAAAGTACTGACCACCGGATTTTCTGTTGGATATATTCTCTGGACGATTCGCGGCGGCTATCTGATGGCCGTGCTGAGTTCGTCGTTGCCAGTTTGGAGTCAGTTTGACCCAGTCCCCGTTCTTGCTGGGTGGAACTCGACTAAGATCAACGACGACGAAGACGCCATCATTGGCTCAATCATGTAGCGAATCGCGTCGTTGACGAAACTCCAGCGCACGACGGTTGCGATATCATTGCTAGCTCCTGCATGTCGATACAACCGGTACAAACCGACCATCACTGGATGCCGTCAACAGCTACGACAGTTGAAACGATAATAAGCCGTAGACACGGTCGTACTCGAACTTTCGGCATCGCAGTAACATGCAGCACAATCGCACCCCTGCTCCGAACCTACTTTGCAAGTGGGCCATACTAGCAGCTGTTATTACGCAATGTGGCTGCGCGATGCCGCTCGGGCAATTGAAGCGAGGCAGCGAGGACATGGTTCCCGCCGTCAAGCCGGACACTGAAGAGCCCGCGATCAAACTTGTGTCTTACGAGACAGAACCGAATGAGTTAACTCTGGATGTCGTGACGCTGTTGCCGGCACCAGAACCGGACGACACCGGATCAAACGAGTTTCACGCAAGCCCGCAGTGGGAAGATGTGGCCGATCTGCTCAACCCGGTCTATGAAACTGGCCGAGAGTTGGACGCCGACGAATGTTACGTGCAAGCGATGGCAGCGACGGGGCTCGGGCACCTGATCGACATCGAGCGGCAGCTTCACCGCTGTTTGAAAACGACGAAACGCAACGCGACTCAAAAACGAATTGTCGACCGGCTGCTTTGCTATCGAGCAGAACAGGAACGCAATCGAGCGGCCGGCGAATCGCTGGAAACATTCTATGGTTTGGCCGAAGTTGAATCGCAAAAACAGCTGCTTGACCGGACATCAAAAGCGACCAACAAACTGGCACAAGCGGCGGAAGGCGTGAAAGATTCCGGGATAGATGCGAAGATCGACCTATTGGGAATCGAACTTCAACAGCTGGAAGTGAAGCGTCGCTATTCCGAACTTCAAAAAAACGAATCGACTTTGCAGTTCAATCTTCGGAGGCTGATCGGTGAAGCACCCGGCGCGCCGGTCCAGATTCTGCCCGTTGTCGATTGGGATGCGCCCGACTTCACGTTGACTCGCGACGAGGCTGTTCAAACTGCATTTGAGGCTCGTGCCGAACTAAAAGCTCTGAACTATCTTCTGTCGCTGCAGGAAAAAGACGCGTTACCATCCACTCGACAGCAACTCCGCACAAACGACGCTTCGCTGGGATCCGGAATCACAGGCGACAAGTGTCTTCTCAAGCTGCTGTCGCTGCTGTTCAACAATGGCGATTCCGAAATCGAACAGTGCTTTCGCGTGAGACAACTGCGTGAACTTCGCGCGGAAACGGTACGGTTAATCGAGGTCGAAGTGTCAGCAGCTCATTTTGCGGTCAGCAACCGTCTTCAGATCTTAGCGTTGGCAAAAGCCGAAGCAGATCGGCGTGCGGAATACATTAGCCAAATCGAGGCGGCCCGCACCACTGGGAACTATCAATACCAAGATTTGGCTGACGCACGAATTCGGCTGTTGGCGGCCGAAGCCAACGTCATTCACGAACTCTATGCACTACGAATCGACGAGGCAAAGCTGCGGCAATCGCAAGGCCTTTTCTGCGAATAATGAGAACGATCAGGTTTTGATTTTCGCGTCTTCTGGCAGCCGTATGCAACTACTTCGCGTCCGGCATCCACTCTCGCGTTACGATTTGCGCATCGCTGTTTCTAATTGCCACAGCGCCAGCGTGCTCCTTGCCGACCTGCAAATCGAACAGCTTCCACTGAGTTGGTTCGTCGTCATCGACACGGATAAATTTTGCGTCGTCGTTGTCGTCAATCGTTACAGCGAACGATTCCAGTGATCGACACAATCCTTCACCAGTAGCTTTGATAAACGCTTCCTTTCGAGTCCAGCCGCGGAAGAAAAGATGCTTTCGCAAATCCGGCGACGCGGAACGATAGACGTGACGTTCTTCGGCAGCGAACTTGCCCGACACAATTCGATCGGCGTCAACAACGTCACGGTGATATTCAACGTCGACACCAAGCTCCGCATCAACTGAAAACGCGAACGCGGAAAGAGCTCGAGTATGCGCAACGTTAAACCGGATCTTCGCAGCTTCAGTTATTTTGCCAGCTAAAGCTGGTTTGCCGTGCTCTCCATATTCGAAGACGATTTGCTTGGCGCCTGCGACACCGTAACGCGACAGAATTTGACGCAGAGCTGCGCGAGTGAGGCAGTATTCGAACTTCGCGCGATCATTGAGAAACCGGGCGGCTCGTTCTTGTTCGTCATCGGACAGTTCGCTCGTCATTACCGGCGCTTCGCTGGAGACCGTGTCATGCCAAAGAAGCCAAACGTGAACTTCATTGGCTTCCAGGTGGAACGAGCCAAAGCTAGACGAAGAGCGAGACATCAAAATCAAACCCAAAAAAGCCGCGGATGTTTTTATGGTTCGATTGTGGGGTCTGGTTGCCAGATGTACAAGAACAAAGGCAACTTCGAACGCTTGATGCCAGGAATGTCTAGCGAAATGATCGACGACCCCGATGGATTGTTTGGCGAAATTCCGTAGGCCGTTTGCACAACGTCGTCACATCGGTGCAACACAACGGGCGTTAGTTTGCAGGATGACAATTGAGAAGCAAGCTCGATCGCGTCATCCAAATACCCTATCGTGTCGATGAGATTTGCCGCCAACGCTTCGTCCGACGTGATCACTCTGCCATCAAGAAACGATTCGTCGCCACTGAGCGCGATGCCTCGGCCACTGGAAATCACGTCGTGGAATCGGTGCTTCATTTTGTCCGCAATCGACTGCAGGATCGCTTCGCCTTCTTCCGAGATGGGCTCGACCGGCGTACCAAGATCAGTGTTTTCACCTGCCTTGATCGACTGCGAAAAGATGTTGAAGTTTTCGAGCTGCTTCTCCATGTCGTACAGGTTCAATATGACGCCGACTCCGCCGACCAGCGTGGTAGGATGCGCGACGATGTGATCTGCAGCGGTTGCCAAGTAATATCCACCGCCCGCGCCAACATCCATCAGACACGCGACAACCGGAATCTCGGTTCGAGCTTTGAACGCATTCAGCTCACGCCACATAATGTCCGACGCTGTCACACTTCCGCCCGACGAATTGATGCGGACGACGACTGCTCGAATTCCGTGCCGCGATGCGTAATCTAGCTTGGCGCGGAAATCGGCGACAGGATTTGTGCCAACCGACATAAACCCCGTCATGTTTTGGTTCAGCAGCAGTCCATCCACGTCGATAATTGCGACTCGGTTATCGCAATCGAAGTATGGTCCGATAGGCATTTCGCTGATCGGCGACATGTCTTTTGACGGAGTCGTTTCGTTGACGACTCGAGTGCGCACGGTAAATGGCGCACAGCTATTGCAACCGCCACTAGCAAGCGTCAGCGAAATGAGCACGAGTAATCCAATGCATGAACGCACGTGACGTTTCACTCGGCCGTCGGTTTTCAATGGATCGGACGGGGGCATGACGAGAAATAAATTGCTGTGAATTGACGGCTTCTTCGCCGATTGCTATCTCCTACAGGATCGAGCACAGCACGGTGCGTTCGTGAGACCGACGCGGCAAAGTACTGCTGCTCGGACCGCTTGCGAATCGGTTGTATCAAGGAAGGAATTTGATCAGCTGCTATCAGCTTGCAGTTGCATTGGCCGTGCGTCCTCACGTTTTCAGCTAGCAACCTTCGCGGACGCATGTATAGTCATGGTTGTGTCGCGGCCTGACGGAAGAATCAGTACTTGAAGTTGCCTCCTTTTGAATTCAAGGTGCCAAAAATGATCCGAACTGCTGGAATCGTACTCGCGGTCGTTGTTGCTTCGCCTGTGTTCGGTGAGCTTATCGAGCTGGAAATCATGCCGGGCGGGTTTCCTACCGCGTCGTCTGTTTCGGCGTCGATTAATGCCGGCGTACTCGGCAAGGATGAAGAGAACTCCAGTGTCTCCGGAAAGGCGATCCTGAGCGTCGACAGTCTTTCCGATCCAATTTCTGAAGCGGAAATTGTCGAGTTATCACTGACCTTGGACGATGGCTTTGATTTTCGGCTTGGGCTTGGAGCACTGCGAGCGTCTGCTGCCCCTGGATCGGTCGTCGCGACGATGGTCGAACCGGGTTTGGCTGAGCCCGTTGTGAATGGTCGGTTTAATCAGTTGAACAATCGGTTTGAATTGTCCGGTGTGATCGATGTGTCGATTGATCCAGACCCGATCGATCTTGCTTTGTTGGAAGCGCAACCGCTGGACATTGAGGGAATCGAGCTCAACTTTGTCGATGACCGACTCGTCGCGGAGCTTGGCATTGAACTTGTGCTGGAATACGAAGTTGAAAATGTACCGATCTTCGGAACGATTCCCGTATCGATCGAACTCAGTGGGAATATTATGGGCCGATCACAGACGATTAAGCCCCGTATAGCCGGTGATTTTGATGGTGACGGAGTTTTTGGATTGGCGGACATCAACGAGCTAACGGAGGCCGTTCAGACTTCAAGCAACGACTTGAAATTCGATTTGGATTTGAGTGGAACCGTGGACCTGATGGATCGAACGCATTGGGTGGAAGTTATTGCGAATACGTTTTTTGGTGATGCCAACATGGACGGCGAGTTCAACAGTTCTGATTTCGTTCGCGTGTTTCAAGCCGGTCAGTACGAAGACGGAATTACCGGCAACTCAGTTTGGGAGACAGGCGATTGGAATGGTGACGGTGACTTTGATAGCTCTGATTTTGTGATCGCGTTTCAATCAAACGGTTTTGAAAGTGGTCCTCGCGCAACAAAAATAATTCCCGAGCCGGTTTCTTCGTCGCTACTTCCAATTGCGATGATTATGTTTCTGCGTAAAAAGCTGCGACTCTGTTAAGAGATTTGGACAATAGCAGTACCACAGTTTTTTTTCGAACATTCTGAAAAAAGTTCTTGCAAACGATCCGAAGCACGTGTAAATTGCGTGCACATGAGTTGAGTAAAAATTCTTTCACCGGGATGCCAATGATTTCTTAATTGAGTTCATCACAAGTTGACAGAAGCAGACTCCGTTACTGGAGAAGTAATATGCTTCGCGACGATGAACCATCTAGAACCCCGGCCGGTCCGCTAACGGATCAATTCTGTTTTTAAGCCAAAAACGATTTCCGACAAGTATTCGTACGCGCGATGCTGGTGCTTGGGGCTCTGACGAACAGTCAAAATGCGGTTTTTGAGCAATCACGATTTTTTTGTTGAGAAAAAGACAAACATTAAGGAAGTTTTGAAAATGCGTAAGATCTTTGCACTCGCTCTGGTTTCCCTCTTTGTTGCTAACATTGCAAATGCTGCCATCGACGCTGCTCCTGCTAACTGGGCGAACGACGATGTAATCACACTTATCTACAACTCGGAAGACGGTTCGTTCCAAGTTGACAACCCAGCCGGCGACTCGACAGCTGCCGATGCTATCACGACTTTCGAACTCACGTCATCCGTTCCTTTCTTCACTGGTCCTCGACCAGCTAGTTTGAACGGCCTGTTCGACGTTTGGACCCCTACGAAAGCTTTCCGTCTGTTCCCAACTGGTTTCCACGATGCAAGCTGGGACGCAGGTACGGTTGCTACGGGCGTTACGAATGCTAACGAAGTCCTGAGCCTTAGCGGTTCGTTCCTGTCGGGTGGTGCTCTGTCTCCTGTTGACCTCCTTGTCACGCCTGTACCTGAACCATCAAGCGCTGCTTTGATCGGTCTCGGTCTGCTCGGTTTGGCTGGACTTCGCCGCCGCAAGTAAATAATTGCTCGAACTCCGCTGGAGCTCGTGAACGCCCTGAGTCTTGGACTTAGGGCGTTTTTTTGCGCGCTTCGGTTCGGTGCAGCGCGTTATGGGTGGCGGCGGTCGAGCGTAGCGAGCCCCCAGC
>JAGQPC010000008.1 GCA_020426925.1 Planctomycetales bacterium
TGAATGGGCGTCGAACAACACTTGGGCCAGCACTGGCCGAGGTGAAGAAAACAACAGCGCTCCTGATGGAAACGACAAGAACCTAATGCTTGGTTACTTGGACACAAACGCAACTGATCCAAACAGCGTAACCGTTAGCGGCCTGTCATTCGATGGCCCTTACAACGTGTACGTTTACACAAAGGGTGGCGTTCCTGGTCGAGGCGGTGAATACACAATCGGCGGAACAACGCTCTCCCATGAAGATGTTGCTGCTTTCGACGGAACCTATGAATACGGTGCGCAAGGCGACGTTCTCGTCTTCACGGGCGTCTCTGGTGACAGCTTCACATTGAACGGCATGCCAAGCATCGGTGGAACTCCACGAGCACCGATCAACGGCATCGAAATCTCGACGCAGCTTGTACCTGAGCCATCGAGCCTCTCGCTGTTGGCACTTGGTGCATTCGCTCTGTTCGGAGTACGTCGACGTCGTTAATTCGGCCACGACGCTAACTGTCAGCAAACTTCAAAGCCCTGCAGATGCCCTGCAGGGCTATTTTTGTTTCAGCCGGGCACGCACAATACATATGTCGCAGGCAGAAGAACAGGGCAAAGGAAAACCCACTTAACCGACGAAGGATGCTCACGAAACAATGATTCGGCCCTTGTGCGTTTTGACCGCGCCGCTGTTGTTGGCACCTACTTTCGTCACTGCCCAAGCACAGAGTCCCAAGCACGTTACTGCGATGGAAAAGCAACTCACATCGGCACCTCATGGCCACATTCTGACAAACACTGGCGTGTGGTCTCCGAACGGGAAATGGATTGTGTACGACGTCCGATCCGATCCAGCCGGGGAACAATTTGACGGACAACGGATTGAGCGAGTCAATATCGACAGCGGAGTCGTTGAATCGCTTTTTGTATCTCGGAATGAAGCTAACTGCGGAGTCGTGACCTACGCTCCTAATCGTGATGCCGTCGTATTCATCCACGGCCCCGAAAATCCTGATAATGACTGGCAGTATTCAGCATTTCATCGCCGAGGCGTCGTGGTAGACGCGGACAATCCGGGTACGGCAACAAACTTGGACGCGCGAGATATCGTTGCACCGTACACGCCTGGCGCGCTTCGAGGCGGTACGCACGTGCACACATTCAGCGGTGATGGGCAGTGGATTTCCTTCACGTACGAAGACCACGTTCTTGCAACCGGAACCGAACGAGCAGGAGATGCCAATCAACGAAACGTTGGTGTTAGCATGCCGCTTGGCCCTGTCGCGGTGCCTGCGACACATCCGAGAAATCACAGCGGATCTCACTATTCAGTATTGGTCACTCGCACAACAAACGAACCGAAGCCAGGTTCAGACGAGATATCCAAAGCATTTAGCGACGCGTGGATCGGCAACAACGGTTACGTGCGGACTGACGGAACGCGTCAAGAAAAGGCGATCGCATTCCAAGGGCATGTTCAGACTAGCGATGGATCGACGAATTCAGAAGTCTTTGTTGTCGATCTCCCGGATGACGTAACCGTTGCGTCGAAAGATGGTCCATTGCAAGGAACGTTGACGAAACGACCGCGACCACCACAAAGAACATCTCAACGACGGATCACTCACACCAGTCAGCGAAAGTATCCAGGAATCCAAGGCGTGCGGCATTGGCTGCGGAGTTCGCCCGATGGTAGCCAAATCGCTTTTCTGATGAAGTCTGACGATGGCGTCGTTCAAATGTGGACCGTATCCCCGAACGGCGGAGCGCCTCGCCAGATTACCAATGACGAACACGACGTAAGTTCAGCGTTTTCTTGGCACCCCAATGGCGACGAAATCACGCACACGATGGACGGGTCGGTTTGCATTACATCAGTCGATACCGGAAAGACGCTACGCCTGACCGATCCAAATCCAAATGCTCCGCTGCGACCGGAAGCGTGCGTATTTTCTCCAGACGGCTCGAAGATCGCCTACGTCAGACATGTCGACGGATGGAATCAGATCTTCGTGCTAACACTGAGTGGCGTAAGCTTCTAGCTTGCGATCAGCTGTAGCGAGCTTTGTTCTCTAGCTGGAAGCTAACGCCACTTGACTGACGAGCTGGCTACACGTTTTGAGGATCTGGGTGAGTCCACGGAGCACGATACGGGCGAGCAAGCATCTTGTTCGCCTCGTCATCGCCAATAACGGTGTGCGTCTGCGGATCCCACTGGAACGTGCGGCCAAGTTTCAACGCGTTGTTTGCCAAAATGCAACTGGCCGATGAAATGTGGCCCTGCTCAATGTCGGCCACCGGCTTGCTACGTTTGTCGATTGCTTTCAGAAAATCGATCATGTGTCCGCGAATCGCTGGAGCGACGTGACGCTCCAAATCCTTTTCGGTCTTATCTTCAGGATACTCTTCCAATTCCATGACAACGTCCCCATGAATCTGATCTCCGCGACCTTGAGGAATAAAGTCATATCGGTTCACGCTTGCTTTGAGCGTACCTTTGTCTCCATAGATCGTCGCACCCCAAGGGTAATCTCGGTCAGGCGCATGGCCGTAACTTCGATGCTGCCACACGACGTTGAAATTAGGAAACTCAAAGGTCGCCGTTTGCGTGTCGGGCGTATTCGCCTTTACATCTTTCTGGACCATGATTCCACCGGACGACGAAATGCGAGTTGGCCAGCCTAGATCTAGCATCCAACGGACCATGTCCAACATGTGAACGCACATGTCGCCGAGGATTCCGTTACTGTACTCCATGAAAGCTCGCCAGCTTCTTGGATGAACCAACGAGTTGTACGGTCGCATCGGCGCGGGGCCCGTCCACATCTCGTAATCAAAATGAGTCGGCGGGGTCGAATCGGGCGGGTTCTGCTGCGATCGCATGTGG
Source organism: Planctomycetales bacterium (assembly GCA_020426925.1). Lineage (GTDB taxonomy): Bacteria > Planctomycetota > Planctomycetia > Pirellulales > Pirellulaceae > JAGQPC01. The sequence goes on from JAGQPC010000008.1 coordinate 2,867, forward strand.
TAGTAGCAATAGATTTCGATGTGGCCGATATTCCCTAGCAACCCTTCGCGAATAATTCGGTCTCGACACTCAATCAAATGTGGAGTGCTTCGTCGTTGCGTGCCAACCTGGACAACTCGTTCGTACTTGCGAGCGGCGTTGAGCATCGCCTGGCTCTCGATAACATCGACGCCTGTCGGTTTTTGTACGTAGACGTCGCAGCCTGATTTAACCGCTTCGATCATGGGCAGAGCATGCCAGTGGTCGGGCGTCGCAATCAACGCGATATCCAGATCTTTCTCCGCCAACATTTCTCGGTAGTCTCGATAGGTTCGAGGTTGCTTCTTGGAATCCTGGCGCGACGCGACAAGCTCTGCAGCTTCCGACAACATCTTGCTGTCTACATCGCACAGCGAAACAACATCGACCGGAGCCACCTGAATCAATCGCAGCAGATCTGCCTTCCCGTACCAACCGGTGCCGATGAGTCCAACTCGCCGACGTTTCGAATCAGCGGCCGCACCCGCAAGAAGCCGACTTACCGATCCCGATGCTGCGACTGCGGCAGCGCTTGCGGAAAGAAATCTGCGACGATCCATGAATCGATATTCCCGAATTTATTGACAGCGAAAGGTTGAAGGCTTCGCAAGTATACCAGGAAATCCAGATTTTCCATCCCTTGCCACCAATCGCGGCGAACAACCGAGGCAACTTTTTCTTCGTCGGGACCGTACGTGTCACTCGGGCAGACGAAGATCAGCACGTCAGGAATTCGCTGGTGTTTTCCCAAGAAATCGAAATGGACGGAGACTTCAAAATGATTTGGGACTCAACTACCGACAGCTTCACGCTTCATCGACGTTCAGAGATTGGCTCGGAAAATCTAATGGGGCTAACTCATGGGCTCCATATCGAAACGCGACCGTATCAAATGCGAATTGTTTCGCGAGTTGCCCAGATGCTGGAAGGAAGTTTTCGAAATCACGATGGCGAACGGGACTCGCAAGTTGATTCAATCTGCATCGACAGCCCGATCGGTAGTGGGAAAACAACGATGGGGCTGTTGGTGGCGCATTGGTTTCAAACTCGTCTCGGGCTTTCCGTCGGTTGGGTCGCGGCTCGGAACTCGCAAATTCGCCAAACACTCATGGAAAATGAGAAGCGAGGATTCAATGTTGAACTCAAGCCGATCGTTCCTGGACGGACGAACTACCCATCGGTGGATTTGTTGATCATTGATGATGTCCGAGACGCCACTCATTCTTTGAACGAGATGATCCGTCAAACGAAGCCTGCCAAACTGGTCGGTATCACTTCAGCTTCATTTCAGCTGGATCGAACCAAGTTGCATTTCGATCGAGTTGTAAAAGACGTTGGCATCCACACGCTCGTCCAGGACGGATACCTTTCGCGGTTCGATCACTACGTGCTGCCCGACTTCGATCCGTATACGGTCGCCAATGCATTTCTTTCGCAACCTGACCGATGGGGAAAGTCGGTTGTTTTCTTTCATAGGTTAGAGCAATGTTTGGAATGCCAAAACTTGTTGACTGACACAGGATTAAATAGCCAAATCGTGACGGCCAATTCCAATCGAGAACGGCAGTTTGATCGGTTTAGGTCTGGCGAGCTTGACGTCCTCATCAACCGAGATGTGTTGACCGAAGGATCTGACTGTCCCAACGTGCAAACTGTTTTCTGTCGACCATCTTCTCAGTCGGGCACGGTTCAGATGGCCGGACGAGTGCTTCGAAAAAGCGAACATATCGATACTAAACAGATCGTGCAATCAAAGGATACGCGACATCCGTTCTACAAAACGGCGTTACCCGAGCGACAGTTTTCGTGGTTCAACAATCGGTGGGTTGATGCGACTGGGTTAACGTCTCGGCGAACCGCCAGCGATTCCATGCTTGTCACCAGGGAACAGCGCCGCATACGTTGGCAACTACAAAACCCCAGAAGTGCGTGATAACGGAAATGATGCCGTACAGCAACTTTGTCGAAAACCGCAACAAGCTGTTGCCGAATCGAATCGTTGCATTCAGCGATCGGGAGAATTATGTGTAGCGCAGCCATAACCGCAGGCGCTCCGGCGTAGGCACGCAATTTGCTGAATCAAACGGGGACCGATTTGGCACAGTGATGTACGACCAACCAGTTTGGTCATATATTGCACGCAACGTGCTTGACGAAATCCTCTCACGACTCAACACCAAAATGCAACGATGCCGACGGTCAAACTCATAGCGAACGTTTTCCTGGGAGCAGGACTGGCAATATTGTTTCTGCCGGTCGCCGTGTTCTTTGTGGAATCGATGTTGGGTTGCATTTTTGTTCGTCGCAAGAAATCGGTCGAATCTAGAGTGCCGTGTACCGTTACGGTGCTGATTCCTGCACACAATGAAGAATTGGGAATCGCGCGAACTCTAACGTCGCTGACGGAGGACGCTGGCGCGAATGCCAAAATCCTGGTCGTGGCTGACAATTGCTCTGACAAGACTGCTGAAATTGCACGACTAGCGGGAGCCGATGTTGTCGAACGCTTTAACGATCAGCATCGCGGAAAAGGGTTCGCCCTCGAATTTGGGCTCCAGCATCTTGCAGACGACCCGCCGGACGTTGTAATCATTGTGGATGCAGATTGCATCGTAGAATCAGGTGCGATCGGAAATCTCGCTCGACTTGCTTACGAGTCGAACGCGCCGGTACAGGGCAAATACATTATGCATCCGCCGGCAGAAGCCGATGCGAAACAACGGATCTCCGGGTTCGCTTTCGTAGTAAAGAATTGGGTCCGGCCGCTTGGACTTCGAGTCCTCCGTCAGCCGTGCTTGCTAACCGGATCTGGCATGGCGTTTCCGTGGAAGTCGTTAGCAAGCGTTTCGATTGGTAGTGGCAATATTGTGGAAGACATGCAAATGGCCGTCGATCTTGTAATCGCTGGTCACTCGCCGTTCTTTTCGGACGACGCCACCATCATCGGATTTCTTCCAAGTCAAAGCTCTGCCGCAACCGAGCAACGTAGACGCTGGGAACATGGCCATTTAACCACGTCACGCACTCAGATTTCGCGGCTGCTGTGGGCATTTCTGCGAACACCTCGCTTGGACTTACTTACCCTCGCGTGTGATCTGTCAGTTCCGCCGCTGGCACTGCTGGTTGCCGTTGTCACAGTCTACACCGCGTTGACGGTCGTAGCGTTTTGGTTGAACGTGGTATCGCTGCCATTAGTCTTTGTCAACGTAACACTCATTGGAATGTTGATCATTGCGGTGTTGTTCAGTTGGATCCGTTTCGGCCGACAAATCCTGACGCCGAGGTCTCTGCTGTCGGTTCCGCATTACGTGTTGGCCAAGCTCCCGTTGTATCGTTCTTACATCGCAAGCCCGCAGGAAGAATGGGTCCGAACGAGCCGCGATGAAATTGATGTAAACGTCAGCTAGACGCTTTTACCATCCAAACAACGTTGACAGCAATCGGAGCAACTCAAGGAGGAATTGGAGTAGTCCACCGCCGGTGATTTGGCACCAACACTCGGATTCTTGCGAGTCACTTGCTCCTTCGTCGGCTGCTTCCGAAGCGGAATCTGATCCCGATTCTTCTGATTCAGCGTCCGTTTCTGTTGCTTGCCCATCGTCGTTTGGTTGTTGGTCTTGCGGATCCTCGACTGCTGGTGAATCGGTTTGACCACCGCCATTGAGTTCTTCGTCCGATGGCTGCTCTTCCGCCGGTGGTCCGTCTTCCTCTGTCGACGGCGGACCAGCTTCGTCTGCTGGAGGACGGGACTCTTCGTCGTTAGCCACCGACTCAAGAACAACCGAGTCGATCCAGTCAACAAATGCGTCAACTCGCACATTGACAGCATAGTCTCCAAGCTGTCCGTCTGACCTGGTTCCGCCGGACGTAATTGTGGCAATCAGCATCACACCGTTAATTGTCAAGAATCCCGGTCCACCCGAGTCCCCAGCTGCTGTGTTGCTTTCAGTTGGATTGTCGAACAGCCAGAACACCTGATTCGATGTGACTTCGTCAATTGCAACGAAGCCAGAATTCAGTATGCCAAATGTGTTGGCTCCGCTGCCGCTGCCAGTTCCTCCGAATCCAACGATCGTGAGAATGTCTCCCGGAACCGGCTCCTCTTGCGAAAGCACCGCTGGTTCAATTCCGGTCACTACCTCTTCAAGCTCGAGAACCGCTACGTCGTTTTCTAAGGTCACCGAGTCGTAGTCAGGATGGATGGTGACTCGGCGAGTGAAATAGAGCCTTCCGCCGATTTCGAAGGTGCCGTTTGTCTGGCCGCCAATGAATTCTCCACAATGCGCAGCCGTAAGAACATGCGTTTCAGAAATTAGAGTACCTGTGCAAAACCCACCGCGTTCTTCACTGCCTACGATTCCCACCGCCTTGAATTCGTCGGTATGCTGTCCGTTGATAATGCGTGGTGCGTAGGTTTGCCCTGCTGCCGAGCTGATAACCAGCGCAGAAAATAGGAAAAACCAAATATTTCTTGTGAGCGAATTCATTGCATATCCTTTCGCTTGACAGAGAATCTCAGCCCGTAAGTGCGTGACTCAACACCACCATCACAGCAATGTTTCGACGAAATCATTGCACCGCTGGAAACTGGCAAGCGTGTGTCATTTGGCTCACGTAACTTCTTAATTGGCAATCGTTTCTGCTGCAGCGAACATGTTGTTTCTTATGCCAGCATGTGCCAGCCGGCGCCGCGTTACTTCAACGCATCGACTGCACGTCCGCCGCGTTAAGTGAGAACTCGCCAAGAAAAAACCCAAATGCAGCGCCAAGTTTTTTTCTTTGAAAATGCTCTTGTGGGCATATGGCGGCCCGTGTATCACTCGCCCCGCTCGGAATCAGATTCACTGGTTCCAAGCCCTTTTCGGCACAGCGCCAGGTCACTACCGCGTGGTCTGGTATGCCGCAAAAGTTCGTTGAGTAGACGGAATTGTATAGACGGCTCGACCGGATCCGATTTTAGATCGGATTGAGTCGATTCCAAAACGGAAACGTTTGTTGCAAGGAGAATCGCGTTGAAGATGAACGCGACTAGATTGTTCGCCGGCGTACTAGTGGCCACACTGTACGGGGCAGCCGCTCACGCGGTACCGCTCTCGGCCACGGTTGGGATTAACTTAGGGCAAACGGCGCTCGGCCAGGCTGAGCAGTCGTCGAGAGAGCAAAGCGATCAATTGCTCCGTGAAGCACGCGCTGCTATGCGGCAAGGCAAGCTTGACGTCGCTAGGCAGCATCTCGAAAAGATTAAAACGTTGGGGGCGAGATACGATCGATCTCTCAACCCATTTGCTGACTCACCGGCTCGTCTGGAAAAAGACCTGACGAAGCTGGAGCAGGCTGCTGGCATTACGCCGACCGTGGCAACGCCACAGCCTTTGCCAGCAACAATGACGAATCAAGCGCGAATGTTGAATCTGCCACCCGAGCAGGTGCCACCGGGGCGGCAGCTGATTGCCAATCCGTTTGCAGGCAACAATCCGCAGGGTCAGCCACCGGTAGCTGCTGGGCAATCGAATCTTGGTCAGCCGCAGCCATTAAACCAAAGTGGTCTGGCGACGATTCCTGCTCCGCAGGGCTTGCAGTACGACTTGCCACAAGCGAATCAGCAAGTCGTGGGCTCGCCGAACGAACTGGCTACCAAAAAAGCTGAAGCTCAACGATTAGTTGCTAATGCTCGACTCGCGTTATCTCGACAAGACTTCGTGAACGCTGAACAGTTCGCTCAACAAGCACATGCATTGCGAGTTCCTGACAGCGCATTCGCACCAAACGAACCGCGTCCCTGGACAGTTTTGCTGGAAGTTGATCGAGCCAAGCGACAGGCCCCCGTTCCGGCGGGTGCAGCTTCGTCGCAGTACGGTGCGAGTCAAGCTGTGTACCAACAACAGCAGGGTGTCAGCAACCAAGTACGACCTGCCGCGGCAACGGTTACCGTGACCGACAATCGTGTCGCTCAGCTCGATAACGTTCCCACTTCGATCGAAGACCCTTTCGAAACCGATCCACCTGCGGCAGGAATTGTTCGTGGTGGCGTGCAGCTGATGGAAGAAGGCGAACAAGCGCTCGCCGACAAGGATCTTGAGAAAGCATCTGAACTTTTCCAAAAAGCATGGCAGTATGAAGCGGAACTCGATCCGGCGACTCGTCAGCGTCTGCAAGATCACTTGCAGATTCTGCGGGCACCGGATGATTTGCCTGAACCAGAAGCTGATCGTTTAACCGCTGGTGAGCAAGCGATCGTTCGTCGCTTCGTGAACGAAGTCAGCCGCGAACAGCAGCTGGCAGAGCGAAATCTCAACGGCAGTCCGCGTGAAGCGTGGAATCGCCTCAAAGATTTGCGCGAACGCGTTGCCGACGCGGATGTTCCTCCTGCCGCACGCATGCAATTGCTGGCTCGCATCGACAAGAGTATCGAATCGACCGAGGACTATATCGAGCGGAATCGCGTTCGTATCGAACAAGACGAACAGAATGCCGAAGTCGTTGCTCAAATCGATCGCGAACGGATTCATCGTATCGACGTCGACAAGAAATTGGTCACGATGATCGATGACTTCAATACGCTGATGGATCAACAACGGTATGCGGAAGCGATCGTGTTGGCTAAGAAGGCGAAAGAAATCGATCCGAAAAACACTGTCACAAACCAAATGGTCACTCTGAGCCGATTGGCTGAACGATTGACCTTCGAAACAGAACTTCAAGATCGCGCGGCTTCGCGAACGGAACTCGCTCTACGATCGATCTCCGAATCGGCCGTACCGTGGGACGAGACCAACCTGTTGGAATTCCCAGAAAACGGCAGTCCGCTGTACTGGGAGTCTTTGAAGAAACGTCGAAACGAGCGATTGGAAAATGGTCGACGCCGTTTGACCGAAACGGAAATGGCAATCAATCGATCGTTGCGTGAAAAGGTTCGAGTAACCTACGACAACGCTCCGCTGGGCGATGTCCTGAATGATCTCGGCGACATCGTTGGAATCAGCATGCACTTGGATCCCAACGGCATGCAGGTCGAAGGCGTCACAAGCGACATGCCTGTGTCGATCGACCTCAATCAAGAGATTCAGTTGAAGAGCGCGTTGAACTTGATCTTGGATCCATTCGGACTGACATACGTTGTGCAGGACGAAGTACTGAAAATCACGAGCAAGGATATCGGAAGCAAGAAGGTCGAAACGATCGCGTACGACGTTGCAGACCTCGTCATTCCAATTCCAAATTTCAACTCCGACTACGAATCTGGAATGGCCGGCGCGTTGCACGCAGCTATGGCAGCTCAAGCACGTCCAAATGGTCCGTCCGCAAATTATTCGGCAGTTCCTGCAGTGCCACCAATGCAGATGCCAGGCAACAATCTGTATCAGCTCAATGGACAAACTGGTGCGTTGAGTGGAGGAACTGGCCCCGCTGGTTTCGGACCGGGCGGTGCTGGTGGTGCGGCTCAGGCTGACTTCGATACGCTTATGGATCTGATAGTAGCCACGATTGCCCCTGATAGCTGGGATGACGTTGGTGGCGAAGGATCCATTCGAGAGTATCCCAACAACTTGAGTATCGTCGTTAGTAATACAACAGAGATTCACGAGCAAATTGCGGATCTGTTAGAGCAACTACGCCGATTGCAAGACCTGCAAGTCACAATCGAAGTTCGCTTCATCGAATTGAGCGACAACTTCTTTGAGCGAATCGGTGTAGACTTCGACTTCGACGTCGATGACAACGTTACCACGGCTCCTGGTGATGACTCTGGGCCAAGCGTAACGTTCGGTCTGGATCCGTTCGGAAACCCAACTGCAGACTTGGACTTGGAGTTCCGTCAAGAATCATTCGGCAGAACGAGACCACGGTTTGGTGGATACGATCCGGCGGCGGCAGCCACGTTTGGATTTGCAATTTTGAGTGACATCGAAGCGTACTTCCTGGTCGAAGCAGCCCAGGGAGATTCGCGAACGAATGTTCTTCAAGCTCCAAAGGTAACGCTGTTCAACGGTCAGCAGGCGTCGGTCAACGACTTCACGACTCGACCATTCGTAACGTCGGTCCAGCCGGTCGTTGGCGACTTCGCAGCGGCTCAGCAGCCGATCATCATGATGCTGAATGACGGAACACAACTCCACGTGCAGGCCGTCGTTTCACCGGATCGCCGATTTGTCCGCCTGACATTAGTTCCGTTCTTCAGTGAGATCGGTGACGTCGAGGAGTTCACGTTCGATGGTCGTCGGACATCTTCAACGGGTACAAACGTGATTGATCCGACTGACGACACTCAAACACTTCAAGATAACGTTCAACAGGACATCGTCGGTACGACGGTTCAGTTGCCGAGTTTCGCTGTTCGAAGTGTGTCTACAACGGTCAGCGTTCCCGACGGCGGAACCATCCTGCTCGGTGGTATCAAACGTTTGCGTGAAGGACGAGACGAGGAAGGCGTTCCAATGCTGAGCAAGCTTCCGTACATCAACCGCCTGTTTAAGAACGTCGGCATCAGCCGAGAAACGCAAAGCCTCATGATGATGGTAACGCCGAGGATCATCATCCAAGAGGAAGAAGAAGAACGGCTGGGAATCGCTAATCCATAGCGATTACTAACTATCTTGCTGCAACAAACGCCCGCGTCAACTTGGCGCGGGTTTTTTCGTGCGCGCGTTCAAAGAACTCTAAAACTGCTACTGAAACAGTAACTCGGTCATGTTAAGAACGTCCAACCCCAGTACAAGCAACATAAGTCCAATGATAAATACGAACCCAACCATCGATAGCCCAAACGCCAGACGCTCGTCCAGAGGCTTGCGGAAGACGGCTTCGTAGATCAAGAACATTGCGTGCCCGCCATCAAGAACTGGAATGGGCAGGAAATTTAGGACGGCAACATTGGCGCTAAGCATCGTCAGGAACGCCAGCAATCTAGACGGACTTTCTGATGCTTCCATTCCGGCCACCGCGGCAATCGTCAGTGGCCCGCCGAAGTTCTTGCGTGAAACCTTGCCGCGTATCACTTTGGTAAGCGCCGCCGCGACATGCTCGATGCCTTCTTCTGTTTCACGCAAACCGAGCTGGAACGCCTCTTTGATATCCGTCACCTGATGGATCGCCTGCAGACTGGGAAACCAGAGTCCTCGGTAGTGCACGTTCCACTTGGAAGATGTGACAGTCGCTAGTTCCATCGTTGTGTTCGTGCCGTCTGCTTTGACGACGGTTATTTTTACTTTGGAATCTGGCAACGAGTACTGAATCATCTCGTGGACGATCGGCCAATAGTCGGTCTGCTCATCGAGATTAAACGTGCTTTCTACAATGTCGATCAGTGGTTTAGGAGCTTCCTTATCCTTCGTGAATTCGACTTTGGAGATCTTGTCGCCAACCTTGCAGCCGTTTTGCTCCGCCTGCGATCCTGGCTCGACGTACACAATTTCGCTGGTCACCGAAAATGCGATGCCAAGCGATTCTGCCGCGTACAATCGCGCAAGTGCCGGCGGTCCAAGCCTCATCAACGGCGGCTCGCGAAGCGTTGGGGTTAATGTCAACTCCTTGCCGTCTCTTTGGATAACTATTTCCAACGACTGTCCTGCAAGTCGATCCAACTCGTAAGGAACCATGACTCCGTTATCGATTGGGCTTCCATTAATCTGTAGCAGCACGTCGCCTACTTCAAAGCCGGCTTCATTCGCCGGTGAACCGTTTTGTACTGCGGCAACTGGTCCGATCTTTGTTCCGATTCCAAGCCAGCGCATGGGAGTCGGTTCTATCGTAATTTCGTGGATCGCCTTTCCGCGTTTAACCGTCAACGTGATTGGCTTGTCGAAACGAGTCGCCATCATTCGCGAAAACGTCGCAGAGTCTGGCAACTCGACGCCATCCAAAGCGACGATTTCATCGTCTTTCTGAAGTGACGTTTTGACGACCGGCAGCGTGTCGAACGCTTTGTCTGGAACTTCCTCGATTTTCAGTTTATACGCGGGTGAAATACCAATATACGGTCTGTCCTGCGGATCGTGTTCCGGCGACTTTAGGACGACGTCCATCGTTTCTGGCTGCGAAGCTCCATGACGTCGCACCAAGATCTTCACGTTGCTGTCAACGTCACGCATCATCACTTGAACCGCCAGGTCATTGTTGAATCGCAAGTTTTCCGAACGCTTGCCGTTTTCACCGACCTGCAGCACTTTGTCTCCCGGTTGCAGCCCAATTTGCCAACCGGATAGTCCTGGCGATGTTTCTCCGACAATGCACGGTGTGTGAAGCATTCCGTATCGATAGGCGGCGGCACCAAAGAGAACAGCAAAAACTAAGTTCGTGATCACGCCCGCCGAAATGATCATCAGCCGTTGCCAAACTGGTTTGGCTGGATAGCTTCGAGGGTCGATGGTGAATGCGTCCTCACCTTCAATTGTTCCATCTTCCGCCTGTTCTCTCAGAATTCGTATGCGTTCTGCTTCCTGGGCTGCCTCTGCCGGATTGTCATGTTGACCGAGCATCTTGACGTAGCCTCCAAGCGGAATTGTGCCGATGCCGTATTCGGTCTCGCCAACTTTGATTTTGAACAGTGCACTTGGCAAGCCAAACGGAAGTGGCGGATCGAATCCGACATAGAACTTGTCGCAACGAACGCCGCACATCTTCGCAACGACGAAATGGCCAAGCTCGTGCACAAAGATCACGATGCCCAGCGCAAAGATGCCGTAGAAGATGTATTTGAATAGCGTCATGAACGCCATTGCGAACACGATTGTTAGGCAATTACCCAACGGAAAACCTCCTCCCGAGCCCATTGATCCAACTTGATGAGCTGGTCCAACGTCGGGTTTGGATCATAGTTGTGTTGTTCCAAGACAGACTTACAAGCCGGCACGATTTCCGCAAATCGAAGTTTGCCATCCAGAAATCCTTGGACAGCAGCTTCGTTCGCCGCATTGACGACAGCTCCGGCCGTTCCGCCAGCACGCGCCACTTCGAAACCTAAATCCAATGACGGAAAGCGGTCTCGATCTGGCGGCATAAACTCAAGTGTCATTGCTGTCGACCAGTCCAATTTCGGTGCAGCGCCAGACGTTCTTTCAGGATACGTAAGCGCGTATTGAATTGGCAACTTCATATCTGGAGGACTAAGCTGAGCGATCACCGACCCGTCAACAAATTCGACCATCGAATGAACGATCGATTGCGGGTGAATGACAACATCGATTTGTTCGGCAGCAATATCAAACAGCCAGCGAGCTTCCACGATCTCGAGCGCCTTGTTCATCATGGTCGACGAGTCTATCGTTATCTTTGGCCCCATGTCCCACGTCGGGTGGTCCAACGCCTCCTCAACCGTGACGTTGTCCATTTGTTGCGAGGTGTATTCTCGGAATGGGCCACCGCTCGCGGTTAGCAAGATTCTCTTGATCTCGTCTTTTTGCCCGCCGGCGAGCGCTTGAAATATTGCGCTGTGTTCACTGTCAACCGGAAGTAGCTCTGCGTTGTGCTCCGCGGCAATTTTCATCACGAGCGAACCGGCCATGACGAGTGTCTCTTTGTTAGCAAAGGCGACGCGCTTTCCTGCTTGCAACGCTGCGACCGTACCGTGCAATCCTGCGCTGCCCACAATTGCCGCGACCACCGTATCGACAGCTTCATGCGCAACAACTTGCACCAAAGAGTCCATGCCGACAACCAGCTCAGTCTCGGGTGGCAAATCGATATTTGTTTTGCCTACAGATTCCTCACACGTCGCGATCAGCCAACGAGGCTTGAACTTTCGGCATTGTTCGGCAGCGAGATCGAGTCGCGTGTTTGTCGACAGAGCGATTGGAGACAAATTGGGCGACGACTCAATGACCTCCAGCGTATTCCGCCCAACACTTCCGGTCGATCCAAGGACGACGACGTTGGTTTGAGGTTGAGGCATCTTCAAGCGCTGGCTGGGGAATCACGAGTGCGTATCCACAATTATTGGAGCCACAATGCAATTTGGCCAACGGTGGAGCTTTTTGGGCCGCCGCCAAGCAGACTTATGCTGCTCGAAAGAATCGCCAAGTTATCGAAAAAATGAAACCGGCCGGCACAAACGGACGTAGCACCTCAGGACGTCCACATCTGTCCGCATTCTAAAAGTCACTTTTTTTCACCACAAGTAGTGTTTTCACGACGAACGTCGCGTGCATGCCTCATCCATTCAAGAACGATCGATATAATATCGCAGCCGACGGGATCGGCCCAATTAGCTCACGGTTGGGGGAGCGGACCGGGCGTGATCGAGGCGTCGCTCTATAATCGCTTTCGATTATGCGTGATTGGCATTAATTTCGCCGTGATGATTTCCTTAAGATTCACACCGTGCAGAACTTCCTTGAATAGCAGTCAGATTTCGCGATTTCACCCTCGATAACCTTGGACAGCTCTTACGGAGCAACATGCATCTATGAGTCAGCAGGATAGCAATCAACGTCGGCCAGACGGAAAAAACGCGAACTACAACTTTATCGTACTGGCCATCGTCTGCACGATTTTGGCGTTGCTAATCGCGATATTCTTGACCAGTCCCAAAGACAACGTTCTCAGACAGACGGAACTTCGCGATTTAATCGAAGCCATTCGCGATCAACGAAACAAGGGCAAGACGACACCCATTGCGCCGCAGGATACGGCGGCAGAGATCGAAAGCGATTCAGCAACGGACGAAACGCCTGACCAGCCTTCTGACACGAATGTCACGACGGACGACTCTGCAGTCGTCGCGAAAAACGATTCGACGACGAACGTTCCATTTATCGAGGTCACGCGAGGTCGAGTTCGCGTTCGCTACAGCAAACTCCGAAATGTTCAGCTCCAGGACCGTGCCATCAGGGGAACGTTAACCAGGCAAGATATTTCTGGCTCCCCCAACACGGCACCGTACGATGTCGAATTTCGATCATACACCAGCGGTAACGTCGTTGATGACGCAGAGCTGTATGCGTTGCTTCGCGAAGCAGGCATCTCGTACGGCTCTCAACCCGGCCCTAGCGTCTGGCGAACTTACGCGCCGATGTTTGTCATCACGGCGTTGTTTCTCCTTTTCTTCTTTTTCATGCTGCGTCGGCTTGGAGGAGCCGGATCGCCAATGGCTTTTGGTCGCAGTCGAGGCAAGTTGTATGCGCAAGAGGATCTCGGAGTTACATTCACTGACGTTGCCGGCATCGACGAAGCAGTTGAAGAAGTAAACGAAGTTGTCGACTTCCTGAAATCGCCAGAAAAATACCAGAAGCTGGGCGGGCGGATTCCAAAGGGCGTTTTGCTAGTAGGGCCTCCAGGGACCGGCAAAACGCTGCTCGCCAAAGCAATTGCAGGTGAAGCGGGCGTTCCGTTTTATTCACTGTCGGGTTCTGACTTTGTCGAAATGTTTGTAGGAGTTGGTGCGGCGCACGTTCGCGACATGTTTCAACAAGCCGAAGCAAAAGCTCCGTGCATTATCTTTATTGACGAGCTGGACGCTCTGGGCAAGTCACGTGGAACCGGCAATATCGGTGGCCACGATGAACGCGAACAAACACTCAACGCGTTGCTCGTCGAAATGGACGGATTTGGTTCCAACAATGGAGTCATTGTAGTCGCCGCCACGAACCGACCAGAAATGCTCGATCAAGCATTGCTTCGCCCAGGACGATTTGACCGGCAAGTTTTGGTCGACCGTCCTGACATACGAGGCCGCGAAGATATCCTGAAAGTTCACATAAAGAACGTACGCCTTGATGAAACTGTCAGCCTCAAGGACGTTGCCGCGATTAGTCCTGGATTCGTCGGCGCAGACCTTGCTAACTTGGTGAACGAAGCAACTCTGTTGGCCGCTCGCAAAGACAAACACAACGTCGGAATGGAAGAGTTCAACGAAGGTGTTGAGCGTGTCACCGCAGGACTGGAAAAGAAGCAGCGAGTGATGAACGACGACGAAAAGTACCGCGTCGCCTATCACGAAAGCGGTCACGCGCTTGTTGCCTTTAGCTTGCCAAACACCGATCCTGTTCACAAGGTTTCCATCATTCCTCGAGGCGTGGCCGCATTGGGCTACGTCATGCAACGGCCGGAAGGCGATCGTTTCTTGCTGACTCAGCCGGAATTGGAAAGTCGCATCCAAGTGTGTCTAGCTGGAACCGTCGCGGAAGAGCTGATCTTTTCCGATGTTTCGACCGGAGCGAAAAACGATTTGGAACGTTCCACCGAAATCGCACGCAGCATGGTCATGGACTATGGAATGAGCGAACTTGGCCGCATCAATTATCGTAATTCCAGCGAGTCGATGTTTCTTGCGACCGGCCCGGAAGATCGCATGGCTGGACTCAGCGAAGAGACGGCTCGAAACATCGACACCGCCGTCCGACGTATCGTCGAGGAGTGTCTTGCTAAAGTCCGCGAGATCTTGAACACTCGCCGAACCGCGCTCGTTGCGTTAGCTGAAGAACTCATGAAAGTCGAATCGATCAACGCCGACCGGTTGAAACAGATCATCGAAGAAAGCTCGCCCGGACCGCTCGTCGTACCAGGCACCCGACGTGACAAGTCTGACAAGATCCCGCCATCGGAAGACGAATCAGCCGACGCCACGCAAGTCGGCGGTTAGTCTGCTTTCGTAGTAAGACCGACGGCTGTACGATTGCACCGTCTATGAATCTCGCTTCTAACTTGCCATCTGCAATAGGAACCGGTGAATGATGCGCTTCGCAATCGCACTGATCGTCTTCGCTACATGCACTCAAAGTTTCGCACAAAGAGCCACGACGCTTGAATTACCCAAGCTCGGGCCGTACGAATACGAAACAAAACCGGACGGAGAAGCGTTTCAGAAACTCAATCCCCGCAAAGCGCCAGAGCCTGGGCCGCTGATGCTACAGCGTGGTGACCGGATCGCAATCGTAGGCGATTCGATTACCGAGCAACGCATGTATTCGCGGCTGATCGAAACGTATCTAACTGCCTGCGTGCCGGAACTTGCGATCACGGCACGACAATACGGTTGGAGCGGCGAGAAAACGGATGGCTTCCTACGACGCATGGACAACGATTGCCTTCGTTTCAAACCGACGATCGCCACGTTGTGCTATGGAATGAACGACGCACGCTATCGGCCGTTCGATATCACCAACGGAAAGTGGTACGAAGATCACTACACCTCCATCGTTCGTAAACTGCAGGCTTCTGGCGCCAAAGTCGTTGTTGGCTCACCGGGATGTAGCGGTAAACTCGCCACATGGGTTACAAGTCGAGTTGGCAATCTGGACGAACACAATCAGAATTTGTGCGCGCTGCGAGACATCGCGATGGGTGTTGCAGAACGAGAGCAAGTTGCGTTTGCCGATGTATTTTGGCCGATGTACAAAGCAAAGGTGATCGCACCTGGGCAATATCCCGGCAGTGATGGCTCTCGCCCTTACCAGCTTGTCGGCCGCGACGGCATTCATCCCGATTGGGCCGGACACGCGATCATGGCTTACGCATTTTTGCGTGCTCTTGGGCTGGACGGCGACTTGGGAACGATCTCAGTCGATTTAGATGGCGAATCTGCGAAAGGTTCGGACGGGCATGAGGTCGATTTGTTCAAAGATGGCAAGATCACCGTCACGAGTAATCGCTACCCATTCTGTGCTCCTGGTCCAGTCGATCGCGACGATTCTGTCCGATCCGGAATGACATTTGTTCCCTTCGATCAAAAGCTGAACCGATTCACACTAAAGGTCACCGGTCTTCGAGGCATAGCAACGATCACGTGGGGCGGCGAGTCGCACACCTATTCGGGAACACAACTTTCAAACGGTGTCAATTTGGCCGCTGAGTTCACCAACAATCCGTTCTGCGACGCGTTTGCCCGAGTGGATCAGGCGGTCGCCGCAAAGCAGGAATTTGAAACTCGACAGATCAAACAGATATTTCACGGACCAGCCGGACGTGCCAACATGGAACAAGCTGTCGCCGACACCGAACGCGAACGCAAGCCGCTGGCCGACGCCGTCCTCGCAGCTGTCCGGCCAGTCCAACACGTGATAGAGATCGCTTGGTAGCGAGCGGCGCGGTTGAACACGACGCTTGTTGCTGCAAACTGAACGATCGAATTGCTCCCAAAGCGAAAGCTGCCATTCTTAGTTTTCGGCTGCTGCCTTCTTGGTCAAGTGCTGGTCAAACCAGACGCCGGCTTCATTGAACGCGGCCGCGTGGTTGCCTTCTAAGCCATGCCCAGAATTTGGGTAGATGATGAGTTTTCGTTCCACATGTTCTTTTGCAAACGCTTCGTCGATCCACTCCCCATGTTTTGGCGGAACCAATTCGTCTTTCCCGCCCATAATGACCAACGACGGAGCGTCGTCCGACGTAACATGAGCCAGTGGTGAGAACTCTTCCGCTTTCTTCATTTCAAGATTCAGCGCGGGAAAATTGCGGTAAGCGGGTAGCGACTCTGGAGATTCCCAAACAGCTACGCGCAGATCAGTCGGCGGAACAAACGCAACGACAGCGGCCACACGACTGGACGTTTGGTCGATCTTTTCTTTTGCGTCCGGCATACCGTCGTCTCCAGTCGTTCCCAAAACAAGCGACAAGTGACCGCCAGCACTCATGCCAAAAACTCCAAGCCGATTCTCGTCAACCTTTAACTCGTCGGCGTTCAAACGAACATAACGAACGGCGCGGCGAACATCAGAAACAGCTTCGGGAATTGTGTAGCGAGGACTACTTCCGTGACGGACTGCAAACACGGTGTAGCCTTTGTCGAGGAACGACTTGAAGAACGGCGTCATCTGTTCCGGCGGAGACCACTTCGAAAACCAACCGCCGCTTACCATAAACAACAAACCAGCTCCATTGGCTCCCGATTCCGGTCGAAACACGTCCATCGTCATCGCCAATCCATCCTTGTGACCGTAGACAACGTCTGGCTGAATCGACGGTCCATCGATAGCAAACACTGGCGAACAGACCGCTGTTGTCATAAGCGCAGCGACAGTACATCTTTTCATAGAACGAAGCATCATTGGATCCTCTGAAGAGTTTTGTGTCTGTTGAATGCCGTGCTGTATCGGCTGCCAGGTAGTATACCCGTTACGCGTGAGAGTGGTTTTCTACTGCGACAGACAGATTTTTCGGCGACGAGCGGCCAAAGCCATAATGCCAAACAATGTGGCGACGAACGGGGACTGTTCAGGAACTGCAGCTCCGACACGAGGACCTTGCTCGTAACCAGCGTCTTGGAATGCAAGCACAAGATCACGCGACGTGAAATCACCATCGCCGTTCCAGTCGCCTTCCGCCCAAGTGGAATTGAGAGCGTTGCTGTCTTCGTATTCTGCTGCCTGAAAGACAGCTACAAGGTCTTCACTGTTGAACTCACCGTCCAGGTTGGAGTCGCCAAAAAACGTCCCAGATACTTCGTGAACCCAATATTCTCGGTCTGCCGCGTCAACTATTTCGTTTCTGTCTATGTCGAAACTCAGGTCACTTCCACTCGAACGAAGATGTGATGTCAGCAACTCTAAGTCAATAACGTCGACAATTCCATCTTCATTGAAGTCACCAACTGGCGACTCGTCTGACGTGACCGAAAACAACTTAAGTAATCCACTTGCTCGGTTTCGGCTATCCGCGGTGGCCCGATTTGATGCTCCCAGTACCAGTTCGATCAATAGGGAATCATCGACGAATTCGGCGATCTCAACCGGACCATATGAAAGAGCGGGCTCGCCGTCAGCAATATCGGCGTCATAAAAATATTCGATCGTCGGCGGAGATGTTCGGTACTTAATCTGCAGTCTCGAAGTTGCCCCTTGCGGGGCCGGCGAAATAACGTCCGATATCTCAATGCCCGATGCTGATAAGAACCACTTGCCCTCGTATTCGAACAAGCTTCCGTGTGTGTGCAGTCTCAATTCTTTAAATAGGCTATCTGAATAATAGGTCAGAGCTAGATTGTTGCGAGACAAGATGTCTTCAGGGTGTACACTACCGACGTCCAAATCCTGGATTTCAATTGTCGTCGTGAAATCCCCGTTTCCTTCAATCACCGCCCGCATGCCATCAAAGCTACCCTTGTTTTCAAGCGGGTTCTCCATCAAGAATCCACCATCGACAAATTCACCGTCTCCTGCAAATTGCACCCAGTTCGGTGCATCGAACGCACCGTCCGTTAAGTCTTCTTCGAAGCCAATGATCGCAGCTTTGGCCGTGAACGTGACGGCCAAAGCTAATGCCGCCCCATAGAGCGTTTTCATGATGTCAGTCACGGTATTCGTCAGCTCCAATCTCAGGCGTCTGTTCTCGCGAGTACCACCAGGTGACGTATTCTGCGTGTCACCTCACGAATCGCGGCGCCAGTTTAGATTGTATCTAGAATTGCCACTCACCGCGGCTCCTCTTAGGCCTCATAAAAAAAGCTGAACGACACAGCAGCTTCCGTTTTCGCAATATGCGTCGAAAGAGCCTCACTCGCTGCTCGTCTCAATGCGGAACAAATGCGTTTCGCCACGGATGTAGAGTTCCTTTCCAACCGCGACCAGCGACGCACAAATCGGTTCTCCGACGGTATTGACTGCGATGAGACGTGGGATTTCGCCGTGAGAAAAAACGACCGTGATTCCGTCAAGGTCCGAGACGTAGATGCGGTCTTGCGCCGCGATCGGTGATGAATAAACGTTTCGAATTGGGCCGAGGCGAAATGGGGCAAAGCGTTCTTCGCCGGACTTCGCTTCGACTCGCGACATAATCCCTTGGTAGTGACGAAGAAAATAGAGCGTGCCTTTGTACAGCAACGGAGATGGCACATATGGCGTGCGTTGTCGTCTAGACCAAACGACCTGATCGGTGTCGGTGATGTCTCCGCGAGCTCCTTCGAGCCGGATACCCATCATTTTGCGAGTGTCGTAGCTACTGGCCACGTAAACCATTCCGTCTGCTGCAACCGGAGTCGCAACGACGTTTGCTGACAGGCCGCCACACTCCCAAATCAAACGTCCATTGCGCAGATCGTACGATCGAATTCGCCGAGTGCCTGGAACGATGACTTGATGAACTCCAGCGTGTTCGTAGATCAGCGGTGACGACCAAGAAGTAACTTCGTCTCTATTTTGTCGCCAGTTCTCTTCGCCTGTCTTTGAATCAAGCGACGTAATGAACGATTGTTTTTCGTGATCCCAATTGACCACAATCGATTTGCCGTGAATCGCCGGTGAACTTCCTTCGCCGTGGCCGTGCTTGCTGCTCATCGGCCCAAACGATTTAGACCACAGAACGTCGCCATCGAAATTTAGGCAATAAAGCCCATGCGATCCAAAGAAAGCATAGACGCGTTCGCCATCCGAAATCGGAGATCCCGACGCAAGGCTGGCCGAGATGTGTGCGCCTTCGTGAGGGATCGTACTATTTACCGTTTTCTTCCAACGAATCGTTCCCGTGCTTCGATCGACTGCAACGACGACAAACTCGTGGGCTTGAGTAACCGGCGCATTGTCGTGAGCGCCCGGAGCACTGCTATATCTTGGTGCAAACTCTTCGCCGACAGGTACAGCAGTCGCGACGAAGATCAAATCGCCAGAAACAATCGGAGTCGAATGTCCCTTTCCAGGAATCTTAACTTTCCACGTGATGTTTTGACTTTCACCGGCAGCGAATTTCCACACGGACGGTGGGTCCGCGTCGGGCGCTTCGCCCGTGCCAAGTGGTCCTCGCCATTGATGCCAATTTGCGATTCTGTTCGAAACGCTTGGTTCCGCGCCCACAAGCCTGGGAGCCAATAGACCAAGCACAATC
>JAGQPC010000088.1 GCA_020426925.1 Planctomycetales bacterium
GGATGCGGCGGCATTGGAATTCGGACTACGTTCAGTTGCGTGCCGGTTGTGCCAACGCGAATTTCCCGGAGCCGTTCGGCGTTGGCATCCAGAATCTTGGCGTTCTCGGAATCAACTTTCGGATCGTATTCTCCGACGACAACTGTGTCTTGCGAAACGAAAGTCAAAAACCAGTCGACGTGTCCAGTCGGCTCTCGTTTCAAGTTTTCAAGGACAACTAGTTCACGACAGCCAACCATGCTTCGCAATCTCTTTCGCAAAGCTTGCGGCGTGTAGCCGAGTTTTAGGTTGTCCGTTTCGAGATGCTTCGTGCAGACAATCAGCCCATCGCCGTTGCTAACGACGTTGCCACCTTCAAGCAACAGCGGTCCGCGGATTACGCGATGCCCCGTCAGCCTGCCGAGCCGCTCAATGAGCAGATCGTTCTTGATGTGATTATCAGACAAGTGGTGTTGGCAGTCGATCCAAATCGGGAAACCTTCACTGCCCAAGACGGTTATTGGCCCGTAATCCCGGACCCATAAAGTATTCGCTGGCACTGGAAAGAATTGAACGTTCGATAACTCAACGTTCGCCTTTGCCAGTTCGTTGCGTGCTTCGACTTGCGATTCATAATCGTCAACAAGAATCAACACTTGCAGCTGAGACGCAAGTTCCTTGACTAGCGTAGTGATCGCGGTATCCTGCCAGTCACGACCAGACCATTTGACGATCATCGCTGCCTGAGTTTCGAATTCTGCTGGCATGCGAACATCATCCAGCAAGATTTCGGTTCCTATGGAACGACGGCCTCGATACAGGTTCTTTCGTGTCCAGAACGACGGGTTTCGAAGCTTATCGCCTCCTGTACTCGCAAAGGACTGAGCAAGTTTCAGTTCATGCGATGCTCGGTCAACGGCCGATTTGTACTTACCGTAGTCGTAAGGTTCGCCGCTACGCAGGCGTCTTTCCGCTTGATTGCGAAGCGTTACTGCTGCTTCTGAAACTTCTTGCAATAACGCAAGTGATTCTGGCCGTCCCTTGCCACTCGGAGCTCGCCACACCAATCCGGCAAGCAGATACTTAGCGTCGATCACTCGCTCCGCCAACGTAACATCAGTCGGGCTTGAAGCAAAGACTTCCATCAAAATCTGCGTGTGGCGGCGCGCCAAAGAAGTTGCTTGCTCCAGGTCGCCGTTGCTGGCGAGCAATACAGCTTGATTGCGGACGAGGAACGCGAGCTCGTTGAGCAGGCCGATCCGATAGGGCACATTGGCTTGCATATCTTTCTGCAACTGTCTAATCAGTTGCTGGCAAGTGCTGAGGGCTTCCTGTTCTCGCCCCAGCTGAGCGAGAACCTCTACGAGATAACTACCTGCAAGCGAGCGTAAACGACTTGCGTCGGGCGCCGTCGCATGGGACGTAGCGTCGACCGCACTTCGATACGAATCACTAGCCGACTTCAAATCGTTCTGGAGTCGATAGATGTGCCCTAACGTGCAGTATGCCGACGCACGACGCATTGCATCGCCGGTTTCCGTCAGAATTCGTTCGCAGACTTGCTTACTAGCTCGCAACGACATGCGAGCTGTTCGGTCAAGCGGGATGAGCTGCTGATCTAGCTGAGCGATAATCTCCCTAAAGTACCCGTCGAGATCCGCATCCAACCTAGCGGCTCGCTCACGACTAGACTGCAGGTTGCCCGAAACAACTGCTAGTTCGTGTTCGACTTGACGATATTGCAAAGCAAGAATGCGGTTCGCGACGATGGAAACAATGAGCCCGATTACGACCACAAACAGAGCCAGTCGCCAGTGCCCAGAAAACCGTGCTTGCGACACGAATTCGGTTTGATTGATGTGACTCAGCTTCACCGCACGCCCCACTTGCCTTCTCTGCTCTGGGCTTGCGTTAGCAATCTTCGTGCCAGCATCGATGTGGCGGATTCTAGTCCGCCTAGACTCGCAATCGACGGACTAGAAGGCCGTCGCACGAACTATTCTAATCTGCAGATTGCTGAAAGACCGCGGGTCAATGTCTAACCACGACGGTTAATGAATGCTCTGCACTTCTAGGCTGCCCTCAAGACTTCGCTGAAACTCGGATGTGCTGAATTCCATTTTCAACCATCCATTCCAGCCACGCTTCCTGCTCTTCGGTCAATTCAATTTCGGCCTTAACTTCTGCGGACAACGGAGAAACGACCTGCACGACGAATTCGTCCAACCATTTTTTCGCGTCGTCTAACCGGATCCAGTGTTCTCCCGGCTGGAGCTCAGGGACGTCCGGATCGTCTTTGGGAGTAATGAAATAGGTTACGTCAGTTCGGAACCGGTCGGGCATATCAAACGAGCTTAATTCTGGCCGACCAACAGCTATAACTTGCAACATCTTTTGTTTCCAATATTTCTCGATTAGCACTACGCCGCCGCCAACCGCTCCGCTTCGGCGACGGACTCGAAGTCCGCCGTCCGGAGCTATCGTATGAGCTGGCCACTGTCGGTCTGTCACGCAACAACTTCCCAAAGCCCTTGCAGAGTTTCATCCTCTTTGATCGCGAGCGGGAATTGGCAACTGTAATCATGATCGGCGATTTCCGCCAGTTCGCGAAGAGCGAAATGAATGTGTTCGGGCCGGACACGCAAGCCGTGCTCCGGATCAGTCTTGAGCCTCCGCGGATTCAGAGGCACGGCGAACTGGCCATCGTCGGTCTCGCCGATGACCCGGTTGCCACGAATCCCGGGACCAAGGAACATGATCGAGCCTATCGACCAATGGTCTTTGCCGTCGCCTTTGTTGTAGGTCGGCGTTCGTCCCATTTCGCTTTGGGCAATCACGACCAGCTTCTCTCGAATCTGCAATTCTTCTGCCCGATGCAGCACGTAGGCGATGCCTTCCAGCAACTCGGGGATCAGTTTCATCTGGTCTTTGTCATTGTTGGCGTGGCTGTCGAACTGGCCGATGGACAGATTCGCGGACACGCAGACACCCGCCTTAAACGACGCCAGAGCAATTTCCGCCTGCTGCGCAAGCCGCTGCTTGGGGACCTCTTTCGGGACATGCGGCGTGACGCGTGCGAGCGATTTTGAATTAAGCTGAGCTGCGTACAGCATGTTTTCCGCTCGCTCGCGGCGTGGCAGATGCTTTAAGTTCCTGTCGGTGCGGCGGTCGGCAAGAGCCTGCTCAATGCGATTGAGTGCGAAGTCATCGTGGTAAGGCGATCTTACGTTGCCTTCGATTGAATCCGCGTTAGCGATACGATTGAGCGACGGCAAATAGGGCACTCGTGACATCGCAACCAAGTTGCCCGTGGCCGAGTAGTTGCCAAACGTCAGAAACGATAGCGGACATGCCGGCCCCTGACACGCCGCCACCAATGCTGCGAACGTCGGATAAGCCAGGCTATCAAGCTTACCCGTCGCCATGTATCGAGAACACGGCGCATGGTTGTTAACGGAATAATCCAGTCCGTTGAACACCAGCAGCTCATTGCCGAATTCAGTGAAGAATTCTTCGTTGCTCAAACCGCCTTCTTTGTGATTTGCATTGGGCGCGAATCGATGAGCACCATGCGTGAGAATGTCGCCTTCTTCATAAAGCCGATTGATGCCTCCTTTGCCTTTCGGGTCCATCAAGTAAGTCGTGTCCCAGCCACCAGCCGCGTTAAACACGACGTAGTACGGGCCTTCGTAAGTAGGAAGCTCTCGCTGCTGGTCAGCTCGAATAGAATTCCGAGCACTCATCGGCGCCGCCAGACCAAGTCCCGCCCCGGCACAGTATTTCAGGAAGTCGCGACGCATAGCTTAGTTCCACATCTTTTTCTAATTGTCCAATTTCCGTACGACGGACTTCTAGTCCGTCGCAGCAATTTCCGTCCAGCCCATCGCAGCGAATTCCCAACAGACCGCTGTGCGCAGATAGCTGGAGTTGCGTCGACCGACTAGAAGTCCGTCGTACGAAGTCGACTCGTACGGAAGGTCCTTCGCACTGCCTACTCATACAAAAACTCCTCCTGGCGCAGGAGGTAAGTGACGACGGCACGCCAGGCGCGAACGGTATAATTAGGATCTGGGACGGGAGACTCGAGACCCTGTCGGCAACTCCAGGCTTCACGCGAGTCGACGTTGTCGGCAGCAGCGGCGTCGGCAATGACTGCTGCAAAGAGGCCAAACGTGCGATCTACTTCCAGTGAGTCACACGTGTCGTAGCGACCAAGAACTCGCTCGTGCAAATGAACGATAGCTTCGCGAATCTTCCCGTCGGCTTCCGCTGACGAACCTGGAAGGACATCCGGCTCGATGTTCGGGAACAGGACGCGATCGGCCCGCTTGCGGCTGAAGTCATAGGCGACGTTTCGGCACGCGACGTCATTGGACAGCGTTCGCTGGATCGCTCCCATCGCTCCGCTGGGGGCGGCTGCGCGTTCGGTGACTTCCTTCGAATCGATTCCGCCGTACAGCATTGCGGTCTGTTCGGTCAGTCTTCCCCACGGTCGGCCGAACACCGCGGCGATTTTTCGTTCGAGCTGTTCTGGGCTGAGCATTCGCACAACGCCAATGTCGTCCAGCTCGGCCAAACGCTCCGGCGAATCTGCTGCAGTCATTAGTCCATCCGCTCGATAGAAGTCGCTGAGAATCCAATCCGCAATCAAGTGCCTGAAGTTCAACTCGCCATCGACAAAACGTCGAGCGATCCTTTCGACTTCGCATCTCTGTTCTTGATACGCACGTTGGCGAGCCCGGTAGAGAGGATCGTCAAGGTCTTTCGGAGTTAGTAACGGGCGGCGCCCCGTGAGAATGTAGTAAGCGTGTTCGGTCATCGCGACTGCGAACCGAGGATCTTTGGCCGTGCGTTCCCCCAGCCACTGCAACGATCGCCATCGCTGTTCGAACGGAAGGGCTTCGCCTTCGAAACCAGCCCCAAACATGTCCGTAAACCACCCCTCCTTGCGTTTGCCGTAAATTGCGAAATTTCTATCGAACCGCCAGTAATCTTGAAACAGTCCAGCGACCGGGTCGAGTGTCTTGTGGCAGACGACACATTCCGAAGCCTGCATCGTGGGAATTTCAAACTTCGCCGTCACGGCCGCCGCATCCGAAACACGAGCCGCCAGCTCCAACACGTCCACTCCCAGAAAATGCTGGTAGTACATACGAGCTCGAAGGCGATTGCGGTTGGTCTCCGTCGTCGGGTAGCGACTCAAATACTGAAACATGCTCAGGATTCCGGCATGCGGATAGAAGCCGGTTTTCGAATCTTGGTCTTCCGAACGATTGCGACCAACCAACGCCTTCAACCTCACTGGAACGTATTCGAAAGGGTCATCCGGATTCGTGAATTGCTCTTTCAGCTCATCGAAAATTCCATAGCCGCGAGCGGTATACGGCGAGACCATGATGTAGTCGGCTGTCACGATTTCGGTGAAGGGCCGATCGTTCCGCACGATGTACTCGATCAGCTTCATCGGCTCGCCGAGCAGCGCCGCACGATAATCGTTCGCAAGTTTGTATCCTGCCTGGCGTCGCTCTTTCTCGTCATCGATGTGGCTCAGGTCGTAGTCCTGGTACCACAGCCGAGTCTTTTCAAAGTGTTCGTACGAAAGCACTGTCGAGTCCGGATTTCCATCGACGCCTAGCGTGAGAAAGATGTCGTTGAAGCCCTCGCGAAGCCGCTCGTAAAACGCATCCTCTCGCATGACGTTGTCCAGAACCTCTTCGAATCCACGCCGCCTCGCGTCTTCGATTTCCGCATTCAGCCCATCGGTCAGATTTTGCTGAACAGCCGACAACTTAGCCACGCTGACTTCCGCGAGTTCTGCTTCGGTCGGCAAACGTCCAGCGAGCGACAGTGTCGCCCGGCGGAGCAACCGGCGATCGTCCAGCATCGTCACGCCTTCAAAAAACGGCCGTTCATCGAGATCGCCAGGTGTCGCTACCGCGCGCTTAGCCGAAGGATCATTCACTCGACGAACGAACTCTTCAAGGATGTGAAATCCTGTCGAATCTGGCTTGAGCACCTGTTCGCCGCCGTGATCAAGGTCGCCGATGACTTTGGCCAGTAACAGAGACCGATCATCTGAAGCCAACTTCGCGATCGAGGCAAACGCGTCATGGTTGAGCGTCATCACTCTCGACAGCTCTTCGCCCGTCGCCAATCCTGGTTCAGTTAACACGAGCCGACTGTCTTCTGCATTGCCGCCTTGCTTGTGGCATTTGACGCATTCCTGTGTGGCGACCTTCGCCCAAATCTCACTCGAAAACCAAGCATCGGCGTCAACAACGCGGCCTACTCCCGGACAAGGAGTAGTTTCTTCGGCGGCCGCATTGAAAGTTGCAAAAACAGCGACGACCAAAGCTGCAAAAGTTCGGCTCGCGGCATTCGCACCTTGTATGTACGAATTCATCAGATCGGTTCTCTCATTTTCATTTCGCGGATTGGCGTCGCCTGACGCTGGTCTGGCAGCTTCCTCAAGTACCCGCGAGAACCATTGTACTCTGTGGCCGATCACAAAGCTGCCAGCGACCGCGCAGTCTTGTGTCACCGCGCATGCTAGAATGTTCGGCACGTGAACACCTGTAAGGCAGATCCATGTGGCCAGTCAAAACATTAGCTCGTTCGCTTTTTTTGTTTGCGTCATCGTTAGCTGCGATAAACGCCCATTGTGCTAACGGCAGCGACGAGCTGTTCGAAAACAGCATTCGCCCGACGCTTGTCGCAAGTTGCTACGAGTGCCACGGGAAAAAAGCTGCCGAAAACGGCTTGCGAGTCGACTCGAGACGCGGACTTCTCGACGGAGGCGACACCGGACCGGCGATCGTTCCTGGCAACGCGGAAGACAGCTTGCTCATTAAAGCAATCCGGCGCTCGCACGACGACTTGCAAATGCCACCCGACACCGCGTTGCCAAAACACGTAGTCGCCGACTTCGAACGTTGGATCAATCAAGGCGCTCATTGGCCCGAGGACCAGACGTTCGAAAATGCCGGAGCGGATCACTGGGCGTTTCAACCGATCAAGCAACCAAACCCGCAATCTGCCCAACCACATCCGATCGATAAGTTCATCGCTGCGACGTGGGCCGATCACGATTTAACGCCAGTCGATTTAGCGGACGCTCGAACGCTCGTCCGCCGAATCTATTTCGATTTGGTTGGGCTGCCACCGACGCCCGAGCAGATGGCTCGGCACATTCAAGAGCTTGACGCTGGCCACGATGCAGCTTGGGCGTCGCTGATCGACGAGTTGCTCGATCGGCCTCAGTACGGCGAACGATGGGGGCGACATTGGCTTGACGTTGCCAGGTACGCCGACACCGCGGGCGACAATGCCGACTATCCGATTCCAGAAGCTTACCTCTATCGCGATTACGTCATTGACTCTTTCAACGAAGACAAGCCATACGATCAGTTTGTGCGCGAGCAAATCGCTGGCGACATGCTTGCGGCAGATGGACCTCGCGACCAATACGCTGAGCAAGTCATTGCAACCGGCTTCTTGGCACTCAGCCGTCGTTACGCCACTGGGCCGTACGAGCTTTGGCATTTAACGCTGGAAGATACAATTGACACCGTTGGGCAAGCGTTCATGGGCATGACGCTGCGGTGTGCTCGGTGTCATGACCACAAGTTCGATCCGATTCGCCAACAAGACTACTACGCTCTTTACGGCATCTTCGACAGCACTCAGTACCCTTGGGCAGGCGCCGAAGAATTCCATTCGCAAAAAACGCCTCGCTTGCACTTTGCGTCGTTGCTTCCGAAAAGCGAAGCAGAACCACTACGCGACGCTTTTCAAAAAACGCTCCACAACATCGACAGCGCTCATGACGAAACGAAAGCTGCGTTACATGCCGCCAAACTTCGTGGTTATCCCGATGACGTGCCGAGCGGTTACGGAACCAGCGAAGGAAAACCACATTCGGTCCACGTTCACAAAAGCGGTGACTCAAGCAAACCAGGGGACCTCGTACCGCGCGGTGTCCCAGAGTTTCTACCGATCTCGCGACCGACTGTTCCGGACGGCGAAAGCGGGCGCCGACAACTCGCTGATTGGCTGACGCAACCAGATCATCCGCTCACGGCACGAGTCATGGTGAACCGGATCTGGCAGCATC
>JAGQPC010000089.1 GCA_020426925.1 Planctomycetales bacterium
AAACTCGTTTTTGACCCTCCCGGCGGGAGGGTGAAGTAAAGTAGCGAGCTCGCGATGCTCGGCTACAGCAAAAACGGACGAGGCAATCCTTCTCCGTCGCCGTGTTCCCAGAGTCTTCGCACTTCGCGCAGCCCGTAAGCGCACAGTTCGAATTGTTCGCTGAGGCGGATGAAAACAGATTGTTCTGGAGCTGGCGAATGCTTGGTGTTCGTGTCGCCCTTACGCACTTCCATGGTGCCGACGATCAGATACGAGCGTTTTCCTTCTGCTTGATAATCGAGAAGGCTGTCGCGAGAATGCTTCCTAAGTTTCCCGATCGCTTCTGGGTAGACTCCGGTCCAAAAGAGTGTGAAGTCGCCGATGTGGCGATGGACTTCTCGCTTTGCGTCGCCGACTCGCTCTTGAGCTTCGACCATCATTTCGGCGACTTCGCTGACTCGTTTTCCTGTGATGTTGCGAACTCGGTACATTGCATCACTGCGAATAAAGCGGAGCAGCATATCGCTCACGTAGTCGGTCAGTGCGGGGTCTACGACGCCGAGTTGCGTTTGAAATGTATGCTCGGCCAAACCTGTAAAATAGTCGCGCAGCGTTGTGCGATTCGATTCTTCTTTCATGCGGACATCTCCTTCAGAGTGACACTGCTAGGTCACATTCGGCTCGGTCGGGCATGTGAATAGATCTTGCCAAACCTGCGACGGAAACCGCTTGTCGCGGTTACCTCGAAGAGCACGACGAAAATGAAATTGCGAAACAGCCTACTGCAAGTGTAATTGCGTTCTCGAAAATGGGTCAAGCTGTTTGCTTTTTTGACAGCACTGTAAGCAGTGTTGTACGCGCTTGAGGAATTTTACGAGTCGCTGGACACTTCGGCGAAAGGCTATTGCAACTGTACCATTAAAGAGGCCACGAAGTCGCCAACTTCCTGGGCAACTTCTGCCCGATCGCGATCATTGGCTGTCGCAACGCGTTTGACAATAGCGGATCCAACGATCATTCCGTCCGCAACTGGCAAGAGCGTTCGCACGTGTTCTGGTTTGCTGATTCCGAATCCGACACAGATCGGCAAATCAGTTTGCTGTCGCAACCAACCGACCTGATCGACAACCTCTGGCGGCAGTTCCGCTCGCTCGCCCGTAATTCCCGTAATGGAAACGTAGTACAGAAATCCGGTTGACGAGTTTGCGATTCGAACGGCGCGATCGCGTGGTGTCGTCGGCGTGACGAGCTGAATCAAATTGAAGTCTTCGGCCTGACAGATTTTCGACAGCTCGTCGGCTTCGTCCACCAGCAAATCCGGGACGATCGCGCCGGCAAATCCGGCCTCCTTCGCGTCCGAAACAAACGCTTCAAGGCCATGGCGGTAGACGATCGCGTAGCTGACCATACAAACCAGTGGCATCGAGATCTCGCTGGATACCGATTTGGTCATGGCAAAGATGTCGGCGAGCTTCACGTGTTTGTCGAGTGCGCGAGTATACGAAGCCTGGATAACCGGACCGTCGGCGATCGGGTCACTGTAGGGAATTCCAACCTCGCACATCGTGGCTCCACGTCGATCCAATTCCATGATGATTTGCTTGGTAAACTCCAAATCAGGATCGCCAGCTGTGACAAACGGCATGAATGCCCGTTTGTTTTGGGTTTTCAGTTGACCAAGTACGTCATCCACTGCAGACATCTTTTGACTCGTCGCCTTGAAGTTTGAACAGGAAATTGTTGTGGCGTCTGATTTTGCCAGGCACGTGAATGTAGCAGATCCTCCGCAGCTCGTTAACGCGGCCGTCACGTGCCGGATTACAACTTTCGGCAAGAAGTTTGGTAATTCGTTACATTAATTATCTGCCAGAACACGACCCAGGCCGTTGCTCGCGTAGGGGAATTTATGCCGAGTTTGAACACACGAAAATTCGCGGCCAGCCTTTTAATTCTGATGTGCTTCGCCAGGGCGTACGGCGACGAAAATGCGGAAACGCTGGTTGCCCGATCTGCCGAGTGGCGCTATCTGAAGGTACTCCAGCGACCGCCGGAAAAATGGGCAGCTGCAGAATTTGACGACTCCACCTGGGAAAAGGGCAAGGCAGGTTTTGGCTACGGCGATAGTGATGATCGCACCGTATTGCGAGACATGGAAGGCAACTATGCATCGATTCTGATTCGCTGCACGTTTACTGTTGTCGATCCATCGAAGGTAAAACAGCTCTACCTCTACGTAAACTACGATGATGCATTCATCGCGCACGTTAACGGCAACGAAGTCGCTACAGGTTCTGCTGAACACAATCCGGTGACAGGCGGAATTCGAATTGCTTCGCACGAAGCGAGCGGGTTTGAAGAGTTCGTTATTGACACGTCTAAAGCCAGGTTGCGCCAGGGCGAAAACGTCATCGCGATCGTCGGATTCAATGCCGGAAAAGAAAGTAGCGATTTCTCGCTGGATCCGTTTCTTCGTTTGACCAGAAAACAAGGCGTGGCCGAAGAGAACGCGCGATCGCTTTTTACACTTGACGAATACAAAGCTGATCTGGCCGAGTTTCGAAATCGTGTTTTAGATCAATCGTCATATTTGACGCGTAGAAACTTTGACTTTGAGAAAGCGATTGCGGATTTCGAATCGACGTTGACCGAAAAAACGACGCCTACAGATTTCATTCAAGGACTACGTCAAATCACTGCTCAAATCGGTGATTGTCATGCGCACGTTATCAGTCCGATTCCGCCTCGCATCGCTGGTTTTCTGCCGATTCGGATCGCGGATACAAAAGATGGGATCGTCGCACTTCGGCTGTACGAAAATCGTCCGCTCAGCGAAGAACACCCGTATCTCGATTCGTTAGACGGCCACTCAATCAAAGCGTGGCTGGAAGCGGCAGGGAAAGTTGTCGCCTACGGTTCTCCTCAGCTTCGCCGTCGGAGGGCTTTGGAGGAGTTCGTTCTGTTCGACGAGCTGCGAAATAAGCTGAAGGTACCTCGGACAAGCGACGTGGCAATTGGGCTAACGGATTCCGAAGGCAAGAGGACCACCGTTCGAGCTCGCCTTACTGGGCAACCGACAGCACTGCTGCAGGTTCGTCTGCTTGGTTCCCGCATGCTAGAAGGCAACATTGGATACATTCGACTGCCTCAAATGGATGAGCGGCTTGCCGATTCTGTGGTCAAGCAGATTCAAGACTTTCGCGAAACCGACGGGCTCATCATCGACGTGCGTGACAACGGAGGCGGAACGTACGGGATCATGCGTGCGATTTATCCCTATTTTCAGAAAGCCGACGCTGGACCGACTGTCGTGAACATTGCCGCGTATAGGCTCAGTGCGCAGTTTGCCGAAGATCACATTGCCTATCGTCCAACTTACCGAGCTGGCTGGAACGGATGGAATGCGGAGGACAGAAACGCAATTGCAAATGCTCTGGGGCAATTCACGCCGGTTTGGCAGCCGCCGGCGGAAAAGTTTAGCGAGTGGCATTTTATGGTGCTTAGCCGGAAACGAAGCGGCGTTGAAAGTGATTACTTCTATTACGACAAGCCTGTTGTTGTCATCTCCAATGCCGGCTCGTTCAGCGCGACTGACGGATTCTTGAGTGCGTTTTCGCTGTTGCCGCAAGTTTCGATCGTTGGCGAACCGAGCGGCGGTGGAAGCGGAGCAACGAGGAGATTTCAGCTTGCGAACACCGGAACTCTCGTGGCGCTGTCGTCGATGGCTTCGTTCCGCCCTAACGGAAAGACGTTTGATGGTTACGGTGTCGATGTTGATTTCGAGGCAAAACCGACGTTGGACGACTTTCTTGGAAAATCCGATTCCGTTCTGGACAAGGCGATCGAAGTGATCGTAACGAAACGACAAAAGTCAAACCGGCCAGAAGAAAAATAACCGATCGGCAGAAGTCAATTCCTAATCGCCTTTACGCCGTGTGATTATCCGACGCGAGACCTCAAGAGGCGACGCGCCTACGACAATATTCGTCTTTGGCACGCGTTTTATTCTGCTGTGTTTGCCTTGGCTGACGCATCCTTTGTTAGCGGCCAAGCGTGATTGAATTTCGCTATTTCTTTGAACTGCAGGCCGCTTGAAACCTTCCTTGCGGAGCGAACCATGCTGCACTATCTCCCGTTGGCCGACACGCTACCAATCGACGTGCCTGTTGTGGTGAAGCCTGTAACACTCACGGCAAACCAGATCAGGAAAATAACGCAGGCCACGGAATCGGAGCCAGACAAAACACAACCGCATGACGCGTACACAACATATTCCGAAGAACATTTTTGCACCCATGAAACAGGTTAACTTTCGCGCAGTGGATCGCGAGGCCCGACCAAGCGATCATCCTGACGGTATCAACAGTAGAGAGGGCATCAATGAAAAAAAGAACAAGCTTCATCAACGGTCACATCAACAGCCAACAGAATCCTGAGCTGGACGCCTACGTGCAGGAACGCATCGAGTTAGTGCTCGGCAAATTTAAAAACCGAATTGAATTGCTCGAAGTGCGAATGAAGGAGGATTGTCACAGCAATAATGTCAAACGAACCTGCACCATTGAAGTTCGGTTAGTTTCGCGAGGCCGAATCCGAGTAACGGCAACGAAAGACAATGCGTTTGCAGCAGTTCTGGCAGCGATTCACAATGCCGAAACGAAAATCGGTAAAGAGATTACTAAGCACCAACAAGGCCAGAACTTACGCCACCGACGCCAAGGACTGCGTCAAGACAATCGGCAGTGGGCACTCCAGCTGGCTGAGACTTTCTAATAAGCTCTCTCCAAGAAAATGCTCACATACAACATCCCGCTGCAATGGTAGCGGGATGTTTTTAGTTGTGCTGGAGACGTGGCCACGATGCAGCTAAACGACGCTTCAGAGGGGGAAGCAATATGCTGGTGGCTGGTTTGTCCTTCTGGCGGATCGCAGAGTGAGATGAATGATCGCAGCATCGGAATCGCCAATTGGCGTTAAATCTCGCCAAGGTTGTGTCCTTTCTCGACTGGAAGCGACCTAGGTCAAGTCAAATCGCAATCTCCTGGGGTGGTATTCGAGCCTACTTCTTACGACAATGTTTTGTTGATTGCCGGAATTGTCTAGATTTGCAGCGATCAGTTCACTCGCATTATTCATACGCACGATTGCGCCTCATTGCATTTGCTGCCCTCGCAATCCACGTCGCACCATTTTGATTACGACTGGTGGTCCAGTCAAAAAACGCTGAGGAATCTGAAAGCAAGATGCCGACCGACCAGTACGAGAACCCTCTGATTTCCCGCTATGCGTCGCAGGAGATGAGCTATCTATGGAGCTCCGACAAAAAATTTCAAACGTGGCGGCAGCTCTGGGTGGCGCTAGCGGATTCGCAAAGGGAACTCGGTCTCAACATAACCGAACAACAGGTACAACAACTACGAGACAACATTCAGAACATCGACTTCGCCGCAGCAGCGCGCCATGAAAAAGAACTACGCCACGACGTGATGGCGCATGTTCACGCGTATCGAGACGTTTGTCCCGAAGCGGGTGGAATCATCCATCTTGGAGCAACCAGCTGCTTTGTGACCGACAACACCGATTTGCTGTTGCTCCGTGAATCGTTGCTGTTGGTGCAAAAACGACTGGCGGCCGTGCTCGATGCGTTGGGTGAGTTCGCCACACAGTATCGCGATCTACCGTGCCTCGGTTTTACGCATTTGCAGCCGGCGCAGCCAACGACTGTCGGCAAACGCGCGACGTTGTGGGCACAAGATCTTTGGATGGATTTTATTGAGCTGCAACACAGGCTCGACCAATTGCGAGCGCGAAGCGTCAAAGGCACAACCGGCACGCAAGCGAGCTTCCTGAAGCTTTTCGATGATGACGCTGAGAAGGTTCGAAAGCTCGAAACGCTCGTCGCACAGAAAATGGACTTTGCCCAAACGTATCACGTAACGGGGCAAACGTATCCGCGAAAGGTGGATGCGCAGATTCTGGACTGCTTATCTGGGATCGCGCAAAGCACACATAAAATGGCGACCGACTTACGAATCCTTGCGAACTATAAGGAGATTGAAGAGCCGCACGAAAAGAAGCAAATCGGCAGCTCCGCGATGGCCTACAAACGCAATCCCATGCGGTCTGAACGGATCTGCGCGTTGGCTCGATTTGTGATCAGCCTCCAGTCGAGTCCGGCGAATACACTTGCAACCCAGTGGATGGAACGAACTCTGGACGACAGCGCGAATCGCCGGTTGGTTTTGCCACAGGCATTTTTGGCGATCGACTCGATCTTGCTGCTTTGCGAAAACGTTTGCTCTGGTCTGGTCGTGTACCCAAAGGTGATCGAGCAACGCCTGCAAAGCGAATTACCCTTCATGGCAACTGAGAATATCCTGATGGCCGCAGTCGCTTTGGGGGGCGATCGACAAGTGCTGCATGAGGTCATTCGAGAGCACAGCAACGCGGCTGGGTTAGCCGTAAAAAATGAGGGTAAACCGAACGATCTATTACGGCGGATTGAAGCCGACCCAGCGTTTTCTGAGGTCGATCTAACTTCAGTTTTGAATACTCAGCGGTTTGTCGGAACTTCGCCAGCCCAGGTAGACGAGTTCGTGCGAAACTGTATAGACCCAATTCGGAAAAAATTCCCCGACGCTCGGTCGAAAAACAACGACCAGATTCGGGTTTGATAATCCTGGTGTAGCCACCAAACCACCCGAGAGGCTAAAGCTTTCCCGCGTGACACAATTAAGTCCGAGACAATTCCATAAACAAGAATCGATTTTGGTTTTTTAATCGTTAATAAACAAACGCAAGTCGATTCGAACAATGTCTTCGGATTTCCGCGAATCCTGGTAACTCCTCGGAGTCAAGAGATCTAAACATGAGTATCCGAGTAATCATTGCTGATGATCACGAAGTTGTCCGTACAGGCGTCCGAAGTCTGTTGGCAGGTACTGAGATTGAGATAATTGCCGAAGCCACCAGCGGTGAAGAGGCTGTGCGATTGACGATGGATCTCAATCCAAATCTGGTGATTTTGGATATTCGCATGACAGGTGGTGATGGGCTCAACGCGTTAGGTAGAATCAAATTAGATCGACCAGACACGCCGGTGTTGATGTTCTCCACTTACGACAATCCAACCTATGTAGCTCGATCGGTGGCCTTGGGGGCTAGTGGCTATTTACTTAAGACGGAACCTGGCGAGCGGTTGGTCGAATGTATTCGCAGGATCGCTTCCGGAGACAACGTTTGGACACGCGACGAATTGCGTCGAGTTACAGGTGCTTTGGCGACCCCACGGTTGGCTGCCGACGTAGAAGTCCCGCTCACGCAACGTGAAAGCGAAGTGTTGCGTCAACTGGCACTTGGATTGACTAACAAAGAAATCGCGGCGGCACTCGATATTAGCTACGAGACCGTGAAAGAACATGTCCAACACATTCTTCGCAAAGTTGGGGTCTCGGATCGGACTCAGGCGGCCGTCTGGGCCGTGCGGAAAGGTCTCGTGTAGGCAAGCGTTTCGTTCAAACCATCAGACGCCGGTCTATCGCGTTAGTGTAATTCTTCTAGCGGTCTTTCTGGCCGCTCTATCGGGTTCGGCAAAAACTCTATCCGCCGCCGAAACGATCATCTACGTGCAAGTGCTCGTTGACGACGAAGAGGTGGCAAACAGCAGCGTGTGGCAGCAGCGACTTCAAGAACGCGTCGACGCAGCGTCCGACATCATTTCGCAGTACTCGTCGGTGCGCTTCAAAGTGCGTTCGTTCGGCAAGTGGCATTCGGACAATCGAATTCGCGACCTAAATCGCAGCTTGCGAGAATTTGAACAAGAGGTCACGCCGAAGCCGGGCCAGATCGCGATTGGTTTCAGCAGCCAATACCAGTTCAAGCGAGGGCTGAATACGCTTGGCGGCACTCGCGGACCGCTCCATTCGCACGTGCTTTTGCGTGAGAGTTCGCCGAAAACGTTTGAGCCAGAAAAGCTCGAAGCGTTGGTTCATGAACTGGGCCATTTTCTAGGTGCGGCGCACAGCGCCGACCCGAACTCGGCCATGAGACCTGTCATCGGTGACGGAAAGGCTCGATCGGCAAATTTCAAAATCGGCTTTGATCCCATTAACACGAAGATTATGCGCATGGTTTCATCAGAGGTCACCTACTTCAAAGTGCGTCGATACGCAAACCTGTCAGATCGAACCAAGGAGCGTTTGTTGGTCGAATACGAACGACTCGCGAAACAACTGCCGTCTGACCCAGCGGCGAAAAAGTTCATCGAATTCATCAAGAAGTCAAAGCCGCCAAGCGAGAACTCAAAGCCGCCCGCGTCGCTGTACTTTCCACCTCAAGACGATCCGTTCAAGCTCCCTAAGAAGAAAAACTGATCATCGCTCGCAGGGCAGGGCAGGGCAGGGCACTCTTGTCCGTCCAGTTTTCCTCACAATTGGCCTTCAGGCATCAGGCCGCTTTGAGGATCGACTGAGCCGATTTGGCCGCCGGTCGCGCGGTAATGATCTTCACCGAATTTGTCAGCGTTTCGGTTCGAAGTTGATTTGCGTGACGATACTTTGCAGCACACTCCAGTACTCCTTCGAGTACGAATAAGTGAGTTGCTTTTGATTCGGCGACTCCTTCCGCGTCAACGACCAAGTGCAATGGGCGTCTTTTAGCTGCTGCGGCTTTGATGCTTCGCTGCACGCTGAGTTTTGTCAGATCACTGATCCAACTCTTGGGGCCAGGAAAACGATAAGACTCCGGCAAATCCCAAACACCAAAACGTATTTGCTGCGGTTCTGCCCAGCGTACGGTTCGTCCATGTCCCGAAGAAGTTGACCTCAAGGAGGAGATACTGTTTCTGATCAGGAGGTCGGTGTGCGAGTCTTTGACTTTCAATCCAACCAGCGACTGAACCGGGACTTCTCGATCGGCTGCGCGAGCAACGCTTTCACTCAGGTGGCCAGCAAAGGCAGCTCGATTCACATCGTCCATCTTCCAAACAACATCCCCCTGAATTGCAACTTCGTGGCCGACTGAAGAGCCGACGATCGGGTCCGATTTGCCACATCGGCCTGGTTCCGCGATGGCCCACGTTGCGGGAATCTGGTATTTGTCGAAGAGCCGAATCAGATCGTTTCCAGCCGACCGGACCTCGCGTTGATGTTGAAGAGATGTTGTGTTTTTGCGGGGCTCGAGATCAATCGATACAACAAGCAAACTCTGACGGCGGTCCATGATCAACAAGCCTCCATGCCAGGCGGGCGGCCGATTCCTTTCGACCAATAGCGAAAAGTGTTAGGAGCGGGAGCTCCGGTTGTTGCTGTATCATCGGTCCACTGGCACAAGAAAGTCTACGACTCAGGTGCATGGTGCTAGTGGGTGCTTCTGGTCGACTTTGCGGATTTGCTGGAATCTGACGGCCAATCAGTCGCTGGCGAGACAAACGTGGTGCACGGCCGTAACGATCGTCAATCGCTGTTCCTGAACTCCCGGCGAATGAAGGCGATCAGGTTCGCCATTTGTTCAGGCGTAATCTGCTTGTGGAAATCGGACGGCATGATCGACGCTGACGAAGTTCGCATCTCTTCAATATTGCGCCGGAGCACGGTGACTTCTTCGCCCTTAGCCATTCGCAGAATGACGCTGGTGGCCGATTCGGATGCGAGGATTCCTGAATGCGTTTTTCCTGAATTCGTCACAATCGTATAGGACGCGAATTCCGAATCGATTTTCGACGACGGATCAAGAATGTCGACCAGCAGCACGTCGTCAGGCTTGGCGAGCACCGTCCCGAGTTTTGGCCCGACGTCAAACCCTTGGTCCTTCAATTTATGACAGTCCACGCAGTTTTTCGAGAAGACTGCTTTGCCATCGAGCGCGTCTCGGTCATTCGCTAACGCATCACGATACGCAGCAATGTTTGTCGCTGAAACGGGATCGCTTTCGAGTTGTTGTAGCAAAGCCGCGACGCGCGACCGCAGTTGATCATCGCTGGCCGCCAGCAATTGTTGGCGTTGTTTCGCCGATAGCTCAGTAATACTCACGATCTTGTCTTCGATTGCAGCTACCAAGATCGAAATCCGATTTTGTCGGTTCAGGCACGCGTCTAGAACTCGCGTTTTCAAGGTAGGTGCGTACTGATTCCAGCGTGATAGTAAGACATTGACCACGTCTGGATTCGACGTCTTGTCCAGCAGTGTAATTGCGGCTTGATGCATCACTGGAGGCTGCCGAACGTCAAGTAATTCATTGGCCGTGGCTGAGATTAAGCCGAAGTCGGCATGAACTAGGATGTCCAATGCTCGCTGACGGTTTTCTGTCGGTACCGAGTCTTGTTTCGTGATTTTGGCTGCGGCTGCAAAATGCGGCCGCAAGAACTTATCGTCGACACCAATCGACCGTGCGATCCGTATCGCAGCAACCTGTACGCTGTGAGAGTCGCTGTACAAAAACGCAATGATGAACACGTGGCTGTCTTCGATCAGGATCGGTGCGCCTTCTGATAAACGATCTGCCAAACCTCGCAGGCATTCTGTTTGGACTTGCTCATCAGCGCGATGGAGGCCGCCCAGGACTTTTGCAATCTGCTTGGGATCGCGGACGCCGCCAACTGTTTCAGCGAGCGGACGAAGCAACTTCTCGGCCCGGTGATAGTCATTGGAATCGATAATTGCCACCAAAATGTCGCTCGCCGAATCCCGAGCAGAACTGAGAATTGCCGCATCCATCCAACGCTCATCGCCACACTGGATTGCTAGTTTGCTGAGAGCGTCAGTTGCCGCCGAGCTGTTCGACTCGCCTAGAGTCATTGCGACTTGCAGCCGGACACTGGGATCATCGTCGCCTATCATCGCGACGACTTGATTGAGCACAGCGTGTTTGCTCAAGCGATTTCCAGCTAAACGCAGCGCATGAATTCGGACTCCGTAATGTTCGTCTTGCAACGCATCGATTACCGTCGCCGACTTCAAGCCCTGTAGCGCGTCCAAC
Source organism: Planctomycetales bacterium (assembly GCA_020426925.1). Lineage (GTDB taxonomy): Bacteria > Planctomycetota > Planctomycetia > Pirellulales > Pirellulaceae > JAGQPC01. The sequence goes on from JAGQPC010000089.1 coordinate 10,951, forward strand.
GCATGAAGGATGTGTATTTTCGATATGTTTTCTGAAGTACCTGCAAGTTTGCGTGTCAACAATTCCACCGACGCCGGATCGTTGCGTTCGACAAGCAGCCTCTGCACAGTCGTACGCCACCAGACGTTCTTTGAGTCGATCGCTTGCACCAGCTCCGCGACAGACATGTTGACAGGAAACTTTGACGGCCAGGCGCTGAGGAGAGCGTTCTTGTCGGTGCTCGAATCTGCTGTGCGTCCCAGCCGCCAAATCCTACCACGCTCCGATCCTTTCGTGAGGCCATATTGTTGTTGCAGGAATCGCGGGATTGCCGAATAGTCTTCAATGATTTCTCGATACATATCGACGACGTAAAACGCGCCGTCTGGACCGATTCGCAAATTCATCGGCCGAAACCACTGGTCGGTCGCCGCTAGGAATTCGGACTCTTGTTCGTCAGAGTGGCGACGAGCCGAATAGCCAGATCCGTCTCGTTCGATCAAACAGCGGTGCACCATGTTGAGCGATGGCTCGCAATAAAAAAAGTTGCCCGAGTACTCGGCAGGAAACAAGTCGCCGAGATAAATCTGTCCACCGCATCCACCTGAAAAGTTGTTGCTGTTCGTCTCGTGCTCGCCGTAAAACTTCACCCATTCAGGATCTTGTCGACGTCGAACTCGCCATGGGTGCGGCTCGCTGATGCGGAAGCCTCGATGGTAATTTGCCGCAGGGTAATTCGTGCGAGGCGTGGCGACGAACGGATTGCGAATCAGGTAACGATATGGCAGCGGCAATGCGTAAACTGCTGGCTGTCCGCCGCTGCAAGGAAATCGATCGCCGATGTCGTTCATCGCCAGTCCAAATGTGCCGACGTTTCCGCTGACCGGCTCAATGGCCGTTCCGTCCGGCTTCATCCGAAAGTCTTGATTGCCAAGTCTCACAGGCGTCTTCAGATGAGGGCCAGTTATTGTCCCCGCATGATTGCCGGAGCCAACGTAAATCCAGTTGTCTGGGCCCCACTGAGGATTGTTGATTCCTCTTTCAAGTTCGCGAACTTCGAATCCGGTAAAAAGAGTTTCTCGGTGGTCCGCACGCCCGTCGTTGTCTCGATCCGTTAGGAATACGATATCTGGCGCGGCAACAACAATGATTCCGCCTCGTGCCGGGACGAGACCGTAGCATGGTTTTAGGTCATCCGCCCAAACGATTGCGTCGTCCATGAGTCCATCGTTATCCGAATCGACGAGCAGCTTGACGATACCGGTTTGCAGAAGTTTTGCCTGTTCCGCGATCTTTCCGCCCATGTGCTCCCATCGAAGCCTTCGCACCGTAGTGTCGAGCTTTCCAGTCTTGTTCAGTTCGTCGACGTCTAGTTGGCCTTCGACGTTATACCCATGCAATTCGCAAACGAACAAGCGTCCGGCTTCGTCGAACGCTATGCACGATGGGTCTTGGATGAGTGGTTCGCTCGCAACCAAGTCGATCCGAAACCCAGCAGGCAACTGGATCGTCTTTGCACTTTCGGCCGGGCTCAGCGGCTGCGGAGCATCGGTTGCAGGTTTGATCTGTGCGACAGCGATCAAGGCGAAGAGAAACGAGCAACAGACGTACAGGGCGCAGCGGGACATATTGCAACCGGTCAACAGAACGGGGTAATCGGACAGCGTCGAAGGATTGAGCTAGCGTACTCGCCGGAACGGCGCGGCACAATGCTTTGAGGGAACCGATGCGATCACGCCGCTCGTTCCGATCCTACTGAAGCTTGTCGGCCGGTGGATCATTGACTGCCAACGGGACCCGCTGCGAGTACGCTTGGCTTTGTCTGTGACGCGTATGTCTTGAAGTTTTCGATGAACAATCCAGCGAGACGCTTTGCCGTATCGTCGAATGCTGATTTGTCCGCCCACGTTTCGCGAGGTGAGAGTATCTCGTTTGGCACCCCGTCGCATCTTGTGACGTAGTGCAATCCGAAATGAGGATCGACTGCTGTTGGTGCATCGGAAAGCTCCCCCGAATAGATTTGGCTGATCATTTGGCGTGTGTAGTTCAACGAGATCCGTTTGCCGACTCCGTGGCTGCCACCGCTCCAACCTGTGTTGACCAGGTACACGCTCGCTCGCGTCGACCGGATCTTCTTCGACAGCAAATCGGCGTACTTCGCGGGATGCCACACTAGGAATGGTCCGCCGAAGCATGGCGAAAAAGTGGCTTGCGGTTCGTCGACGCCCATTTCGGTTCCTGCCACCTTCGCTGTGTAGCCGCTGATAAAGTGATACTCGGCTTGCTCTGGCGTCAAGCGACTCACGGGCGGCAAGACACCGAACGCGTCGCAAGTGAGAAAAATCACGCTGGTTGGAGGTCCGGCTGTGCACGGGATCAGCGCGTTGTCAATGAATTGAATAGGGTATGCTCCACGAGTGTTCTGCGTAATCGTTGTGTTGTCGAAGTCGACGTGGTGGTCGGCCTTGTCGTAAACGACGTTTTCCAAAACAGCTCCAAACCGTAAAGCGTCGAAAATTTGGGGCTCGGCTTCACGAGTCAGATAGACAGCTTTGGCGTAGCATCCGCCTTCGATATTGAAAACGCCGTCATCGGTCCAACAGTGCTCGTCGTCGCCGATCAAGTGTCTGGCTGGATCGGCGGACAACGTCGTTTTGCCCGTCCCCGAAAGCCCAAACAGAACCGACGACTTCCCGGTCGTCTTGTCTGCTGTTGCCGAGCAGTGCATCGATAAGACGTTTTGCTTTGGCATTGTGTAATTAAGAAAAGTGAAAACCGCTTTCTTCATTTCGCCGGCGTATTCCGTACCAAGAATCACGACTTCACCCGATTCGAGGCTTAGGTCAACACTCGTCTTGGACGTCATTCCGGTCGTATAACGATTTGCGGGGAAGCGGCCGGCGTTGTAGAGCACCAAGTCTGGTTCGCCGTAGTCTGCGAGTTCGCTTTCGGTTGGTCGAATCAGCATGTTGCTCATGAACAGAGCGTGATACGGCCGAGCACAGATGACTCGGACTTTGATTCGATATCGCGTGTCCCAGCCTGCAAATGCGTCGACACAGTAAAGCCGTTCACGAGTATTCAGGTAATCGATCGCGCGTTCTCGGTTGATCGCGAAAGTCAATTCGTCCAGTGGACAATTTACCGGCCCCCACCACACGTCGTCTTTCGACAAATCATGCTCGACGACTCGTTTGTCTTTCGGCGACCGACCTGTTTTTTCGCCCGAGTAGGCGATCAACGCACCTTTATCGGAAATCGTCGTTCCGGGTTCGTTGCGAATCGCCTCTTCGTACAGCGCCGACGGCGAGAGATTTCGCTGGACATCGTGAACGTGAATTCCGTGAGATTCTAAATCGAAGCTTGACATGTGATGGTCTCGTAAATGTTGTGCCCAAGGGACTCTACCCGGCGTGGTTGAGAGATCTTTAGCAAGATCCACTTCGGAAGAAAGTAGTGGAAGTTGCTTAACTTCCCTCGCCTGAGCTTCAGTCGTTTGTCTTGTCCTCGCGAGCGTCAACTTTCGGCGTGCTTGGAATGGTCTTTCCAAAACGACACGTAATCGGAATGGTGCTGATTGATTTCCGGATCGAAAACAGCGGTTCGCAACTCGTCCTTTTGACCTTCAAATTGCTCGAAATCACGCGGATCGTTCGGCCGGAAAACAGGAGCTGGCTTGTCGTACACAACTGTAGCTCCGTTGGCTCCCTCTGAATGGTACTGCGAAAGGCCAATGATTCGGTCGGAAACATATAGAGCTTCATTGAGTTCATGCGTAACCATCAGGATCGTGTGGGGCGGAGTCTTTCCCACGCTGCGCGCGTCTATATTTTCCTGATAAAGCTGCAGTAACATTACCTGTAGCTCTTCACGTGTCGCTTCATCAAGAGCACCAAACGGTTCATCTAATAACAGAATCTTTGGCTTCATAATTAGAGCCTGAGCAATCGCGACTCGCTGACGCATGCCTCCAGACATTTCGTGTGGAAACAGGTTTATGGCGTGGCCGAGGTTTACCTTGTCCAGCAGTTCGGTCGCTTGTGCCCGTTGCTCTTCTCGAAGTTGACGCCAGTGAAAGTACTGAAAAACTCGACGTGAAAGCGACGTCTGATCGAGCATCAGCCCGAACGCAACGTTGTCGCGAGCGGTTAGGAAATCGTACAGGCTGTAGTTTTGGTAAACGATCCCGACGTTGCGATTCGGCTTGGTGACCGGCACTCCATTTGCGGTGATTTCGCCTGCCTTGGGAGGATGCGTTCCAAGGATCGCTCGTAAAAGAGTCGACTTGCCGCAACCGCTGGGTCCAACAACAGCGAGAATCTGTCCTGCGGCTATCTCCAAATTGACATTGTTCAGCACTCGTTTGGTACCAAACCAATGGCTCACATTGTTACATCCAAGAACCGTTTGAGACATGTTGATCCTCGAGCCCGTACTGGGAGCTAAGTGGAGTCGGCCGTCGATTCCGATGTTGCCAAAGCATTGATGTCGGACAATTGGTCGACTCGATCAAACTGTTCGGCAACTTCCATTGCGTGCGTCACCATTAGCAACGCAACGTTTTCGTCCCGACACGTGTTCCGGATCAGATCGACGATGGTTTGCTGGTTGGCAGGATCGACGTTGGCCGTCGGTTCGTCAGCGAGCAGCAGTTTGGGCTGGTTTGCCAGCGCTCGAGCGACGGCGACTCGCTGCTGTTCACCCACCGACAACTGGTGCGGTTTGTGACCGCGTCTCGATTTCAAACCGACTCGATCCAACAAATCGATGGCCCGTTGTGCGTTTTTTCGACCGCGAGCAAATGTCATCCCTAACAGGACGTTTTCGTAGGCCGTGAAGCCGGGCATCAAATTAAATGTTTGAAATACATAGCCCATTTTTTCGGCACGAAAACGGTCACAGCCGGCTTCTGGCAATCGGCACAGATTCAGTCCGTCGACTTCCACCGATCCTGAATCAGCTCGGCTAATCCCCGCGATGACGTGAAGAAGAGTCGATTTGCCTCCGCCGCTTCGACCGATCATGACGGCCTGTTCACCGGCTGATAATGCATAAGACGAGATGTCCAAAATCGGCAGCCGATTTCCGCTAGGCTCGACAAACGATTTTTTCACATTGGTTAGCTTTAGCAACGTTTCGCTCCGTTGAACTGAGAACTGCGTCGTACATGCTACGCACGACCACGCAGCACCGTTCGCAAGTCGGGAGTTTATCAGTATTGCTAATGCCGAGCGAGACCAAGGAATCTGCCGAGCTTCAACGATTCATGCGAGCTTTCATTTCACGATCGATGTGCCGTTTTGAGTCAGCGGCCTTAAGAGAATCCCGTTTGTCGTGCAGTTTCTTACCACGACAGAGACCCATTAGAAGTTTCGCCCGGCCGTCCTTGAAGTACATCTTCAGCGGTACGAGAGTCAAGCCTTTTTCGTGTGCTTGCATCGCGAATTTCTTAAGTTCGTTTCGATGCAGAAGAAGTTTTCGTGGCCGCTTGGGCTGATGGTTCATGAAGTTCGCTTCCACGTATTCTGGAATGTCCGCACCGATCAGCCAAAGTTCGTTGTTGCGAACTCGCCCGTACGATTCATCGAGCGACAGGTTTCCATTGCGCAGAGACTTCACCTCGCTTCCAGCAAGCACGATCCCGCATTCGAGCGTTTCCAGCACGTTGTACTTGTGACGAGCTTTGCGATTTTCCGCAATCGTCCGCTGATTCGAATTTTCGACGGACTTCTTTTGCTTTTTCCCTTTTTTCGACATCGGATTTCCCGCATCACGTCAAGTACTGTCTCATCGTCCAGATTTGGTGGGCCACTGGCTTTGACAGTGCTCGCGACGTCCACGATACAGTGGCAACGCATTCGCAGACTGCCACGCAACCCAAAAACCACATGCTGA
>JAGQPC010000090.1 GCA_020426925.1 Planctomycetales bacterium
GGTCCGTCAATGTGTGAACAGCACGTCGTGGAGTCGAGGTCTCGCTCGGCAACAGTCGTATCTCTTCGTGACGATCCTTTCACAACGTTCATCTTTGTGCTGGACAAGTTGCCTCCCGGTCGAACGGGCCCGCGAATCGTCACCTCGGAGGCTCGCACGCTGAGCTTGGCGATTTGAGGCGACCTTGATTCTCGCCGTGGACGAGTCTTGCCCGCAATCTTCGAGACGCGTTCGCTGATTTCGACTTCTTCGAAATAAGTTTTCGTCGTCGCCACATCCACCCGGGCGCCTTCGCGAACAGCAACGCCAAGCTCTGGATCAACCTAGCGTAATGCGTTTTCGTAGTCTCGCCTTTAGGCGGCCTGGCTCGAAGGAGGAATTACCGTCTAAAGGCGAGACTACGAACGAGCTTGGCGATACGCAATTAAGCGAATCCGCAAAACGTTCGGATGTCCACAAGCCGATTACGTCTCATACTTTTCGGCCCAGTTTTGCGACTCACGTTTTGATCGATGGGTTGGTGTGCGTACTGTTCAAGAGCTGCTGGGGCACAGCGACGTCAGCCGGTGATGTCTACACTCACGGTTTTGTGAGACCTGACGAGCCGGTTGTTAGTCCGCTCGATGTGCGGGAAGGTGGAGTCGGTGATCCGTCGGTCGCTCCGCACATTCATATCGGAGAGCCATTTGTTTTCGCGGAAGTTGCGTAGACGTGAGGTGCCTTTCGGGAGAAATGGAGGCAGCCGCGACGTCACATACTAATTCGCGCTGGTTGCGTTCAGGGATTTTTAGCAAGATCCGCTATGGGCTATTTTTTCGAGCACGGTGTAATTCTCGCTAATTCGTTCTCGATCGTTTAGACTTGCCGCATCGAGGCCAGTAGTAACCTGGTTCGAGCTGCATTCTTTTGGGGTGACGAAGTATGTTCCGACGTGGGCGGCGAGTAAATTGTGCATTTTCTGAACAACTTGAAGCTAGGCGATTGCTTGCCGGAGACTTGATCGCTCATTGGCAAGCCGATTCGCTGACAGATTCGATCGCAATAGACCAGACGATTCCGGCCTGGGTTGACGGCGTCAAGCAGGTCACAGCAAAAGCCTCTGGCGCGCCGCTACTCAGAGCTGGCGCGGGTGGACGAGCATTCGTCGAGCTTGATCCGACGGACGACGTCGATGGCTTTCGTATTTCGGAATCGGACAGTCCACTCGCTGGCGCGAACGATTTTTCGGTTGTCGTTACTTTCCAAACGGATTCACAGCAGGCTGGCGGAAACGCGGAGTGGTACCGCAACACTGCGATCGTCGATTCCAGCGCGCTGGGATTCACGACCGATTGGGGAATCAGCATTAACTCCGAAGGTCGCATCTCTGCGGGAATGGGCGAGAGCTTTCTGGTCGATTCGCAGACACTTTACTCTGACGCGTCCGGCTTGCATGATGGCGGACTCCATACGATCGCCGTCGTCCGAGACGACAATTCTCTGAGTATCTACGTTGATGGAATGTCGTCTGGAAAATCGGAATCGATGTCGAAGTTGCCTCGACACTCGCAAGACGTTGTCATCGGAATGACGCTCGCGAACGCCAGCGGATTTACCGGCTTGATTGGCGACATTCGGTTTTACGATGGGGCGTTGAACGATCAAGAAATCAGCGTGCTGACAGACGAACTGTCCGAATATTACAACAACCAGCCGCCCGTCGCCGTCGCCGACCGCTACGTCGCGCAAGAAGATGCTCCTCTGCTGGTGCCTGTCACGAGCGGAGTTTTAGCAAACGACACAGACGCTGAAAGTGATGATATCACCGCCGAATTGGTCCAGCCTCCATCAAACGGTCAGCTAAACCTGCAAGCCGACGGATCGTTTGCATACGTTCCAGACAAAGATTTTGTCGGCATCGATTCGTTTCAGTATGTAGCAGCTGATCACCAACGCTCGGGCCCGGCAACAGTTGAGCTAGTCGTGGAAAACACTTACGATCCGGCGTTCGCAGTTTCCGATTCGTACAAGCTCCGGCCTGGTCAAGCGACGACGATCCCTGCGTTCGTCGGCGTGCTTTCCAACGACGTCAATCCGGATGGAGCTGACCTGAAAGCGGTCCTTGTATCGAACGTAGACGGTGGCCAGCTGACGTTAAACGACGACGGATCGTTTCGATTCGATCCGCTCGATTTTTCAGGTGCGACTCGGTTTAGCTACCAAATCGACGATGGAACGAGACTATCGTTTCCCGCAACTGTCGATCTCATCGTAAACTCGGCGCCGGTCGCCAACGACGATAACTTGGTTATCACCGAAGACACTCCGCTTGTCGTGACCGCACTGGATGGAGTGCTCGCGAACGACATCGATGCGGAAGGAGACGCATTAACCGTTCGAATCCTGGAAGCACCAAGTCACGGTGTCATAGCAACGGACGAAGACGGAACGCTCGTATTCGAACCTGAGTTAGATTACTTCGGTCCGGACTTGTTCACGTATAGCGTTTCCGACGCTCACGACACCTCTTCCGCGGCAACCGTACTACTTCAAATCGAAGCAGTGAATGATTCGCCGCAGGCAAACGCTGATGTTTATTTCGTCGCAGGCGGTGAGACGCTGGATGTCGATGTCAGCCGAGGTCTGCTGGCAAACGATTTCGACGTCGATAGCCAGGATCTATCTGTGACGCTTTCGCGCGCAGCCGCCAACGGATCCGTTTCGATCAACGCCGATGGCAGCTCTACGTACGTCCCGAACGCTGAATTCACAGGACAAGACTCGTTTGGCTATCGCACTTCGGATGGAAACAGTTCTTCCACCGACATAGAAGTCGCAATCTACGTTGGAACCGCTCCCATGCGAATAAGCGAGTTGGCTGCGACCAACATCGGACTTCTGGAGACTCGGCTGCGGGACGACCCAGACGGTCGATTCCGCGGAAGTCGAAGTTATCCGGATTGGATCGAGATCGAAAATCTCACAGATGCCGATTTTGACATAGCTGGATTCACATTGTCCGATTCGCCGTCAAACATTCGGTCGTGGCAGTTTCCAGACGGTTCCGTGGTTTCGGCAAACGGAAGACTTTTGGTTTTTGCGTCGGGGCTTAACGTCACGGATTCTCGTCTGGACGAAAACGGCAGTATGCACACCGACTTCACGCTTAGCATCAAGCCCAGTTCGCTGGTGCTCGGATTTCCGGACGGTCGAGTTGCTCAGTCGATCGATTATCCGGCGCAAGTTCCCGGTGTCAGCTACGGCATGACCAGCCGTGGAGACTTTGGCTTTCTGTTCGATTCGACGCCGGGCGAAATAAACTCTGAACAACATTTCGCTGAAGTCGCATCGCCTGTCGACTTCAGCGTCGAACGCGGTTTCTATGAAGAAGCGTTTGAGGTCGGTCTGTCAACGGAAACGGCCAACGCGATCATTCGATATACGCTGGACGGATCTGCTCCGACGGCAGACACCGGGATCGTCTACACGACGCCTGTTTCTGTTTCGACGACTACCACGCTGAGAGCTGCCGCGTTCAAGGCGAACAGCGTCCCGAGCGAGGTCACGACGAATTCGTACTTCTTCCTGGCGGACGTGATCGAACAGCCATTCCAACGTGAAGGCTATCCTGACCGCTGGGCTGGGATGCCAGCGGATTATGGAATGGACCCTGATGTCGTCGGCGTCGACAACTTGTTCAATGACATCTATCGCAATTCGGTCATTGACGACCTGATGACGCTGCCAACTTTGTCGTTGTCGTTCGCAGTCGACGACATGTTTGGTTCTTCTGGAATCTACCAACGCCCAACGACGACTGGGGATGGCTCGGAACGTCCCGTTTCGATCGAGTACATTCCGAACAGCGATTCAGAGCCCGGATTCCATCTGAACAGCGGAATCCGAATCATGGGCGGATCCAGTCGCCAGCCAGACATTCCTAAACACAGCTTCCGGCTCGAATTCCGCGAAGCGTACGGAGCTGGAAAACTCGAATACCCATTGTTTGACAACGATCCGTTTGCAGCAGGCGTGACCGATTCATTCGATGAACTGGTTGTCCGAGTTGGCTTTAACAATTCGTGGATGCATCGACATTACTATCAGTCGCTTCGTGGTGAGCAGCCTCGCGACCAATGGGTGCGAGACATGCATATGGCGATGGGCAATCCCGGAGCGCGTGGTCACTACGTGCACGTTTACCTGAATGGCCTGTATTGGGGAATCTACAACTTGCACGAACGGCCTGCGGCTCCGTTCATGGAAGAATACTTCGGCGGAGACAAAGATACCGAGTGGAACGTGATCAACAGCAACGAAGCAATCGATGGTGAAGTTCGCCCGTGGTCACAGGTTCTAGCGATGGCGAACCGAGGACTCAGCGAGGATGATCAGTACGCCGCGTTTGAAGCCGAAGTGGACACGACGAATCTGGCCGATTACATGCTGCTGAACTTCTATATCGGCAACACAGATTGGGATGGGCACAATTGGATTTCGGCTCGTCGCAATACCGATGACAAGTGGCACTTCTACGCGTGGGATTCGGAATTTGCGATTTCTCTACCACCGTCGAACAGCGCAATTGCCGAAGACGCCGAACGGCAAATCATCAACATGGACAGAACCACCCAGAACTCCGGCAATGGCCCAAGTCGCCTGCACACGCGAGCGGCGCAAAACGAAGAGTACGCGTTGCTGTTTGCAGACCGAGTTCATAAACACATGTTCAATGGCGGAACGCTCACGCCCGAAACCGCTACACACCTGTTCTTGCAACGGTCTGCAGAAATTGACCGAGCTGTCGTGGCCGAGTCGGCGCGATGGGGCGATTTCCGACGAGACGTCAATCCAGGGAATTGGCGATCTGATCAATTCGATTTGTATCATCGCGATGAGCACTACGTAGACCAACGAGATTTCATTACGGAACGATATTTAACGGTTCGCACTGGAATCGTGCTCGAGCAACTCCGTCGCAGAAGACTTTATCCTGATATTGTCGCTCCAGCGTTCAATCAGCACGGCGGAAAGGTCCCTGAAAACTTCTCGCTTTCGATGAACGCTCCAGCCGGAACGATTTACTATACGACCGATGGATCGGATCCGCGTCTGCGAGGCGGCGACGTGTCTCCGTCGGCTGTGGTTTTCGATAAAGCGGTAAATCTCGCGCGAAGTGCCAACGTCAAAGCCCGCGTTTTGGTGGATGGCGAATGGTCTGCTTTGAACGAAGCCGATTTCAAGATCTCGACTCCCGCATCGTCCGACAATCTGCGAATCACGGAGGTCAATTATCATCCGGCGCCCGCTACAGAAGCCGAAAAGGCTGCAGGAATCACGGACGCGGACGAGTTTGAGTACATCGAATTCCTCAATATCTCAGACTCGCCAATCGACCTGACCGAGGTCGCATTAGCACGAGTAGCCGCGGCCGAAAACGACGAACAAGGAGTCGACTTCGTGTTTGCGGAAGGCGATGTTCTGGAGCTACAGCCGAACGAACGCGTGCTAGTCGTTGAAAACCGTAACGCGTTTTCGCTTCGGTACGGCGCTGATATTCTTGTGGCAGGGCAATGGTCGGGACAGCTCGGAAACGGAGGCGAAATGATCACCGTATTCGCTGGTGAAACGATCTTGCAGCAGTTCACGTATGACGACGAATGGTACGCGAGTACGGATGGAGGCGGCAGTTCGCTCGAGATAATCGACGCGGCTGCGGCGTTGGAAGAATGGGACAACAGCGATTCTTGGCGGCCGAGCAAGCCGAATGGTTCACCTGGCGAAGACGATTTGCGAATCCCAGGTGATTCAAACGGCGACGGAATCTTCAACTCGAGTGATTTTGTCCTCGTCTTCCAAGCCGGCGAGTACGAAGACAACATCGAGGGTAACTCGACGTTCGAAGAAGGCGACTGGGACGGCGATGGCGATTTCACGACGAACGATTTCGTGTTCGCGTTCCAGTTTGGCCAATACAACCGCGAGTAACGTGGGCTCGTGCAAACAACAAACTACGACACCATGAAGTCTCTGCATCGAATCGCTTCGTCATTGCTCCGACTAAGCGCCAGCGTTTTGATCATGCTGGCGACGGCATCGATTTGTCGCGCGCAGCTGCGGATTGTTTCCTACAATACGACGCCAACATTGAACAACGGACTGAAACGAGTCTTGGAGGAAATCGGAAAAGAATCGGTCAACGGAATCGCTCGACCGATCGACATTCTGGCTTTGCAAGAACAGGGCTCGCAGGCAACCGACACGCAAGCGATCTTGGACCTGTTTAACGAGATCTACGGCGCTGGCGTATACGCTCGCGGCCAAGTGAACGGACAGGGATTCTTCACGCAAGGTGTCATTTACAACACGACTACGGTCGAACTTTTGGAAGAAGCACGAGTTGGATCGGTGTCGTCGCAAGGCGCCGCTCGTCAAACATTGCGTTATCAGTTTCGACCAGTCGGTTACGAGAACGCTAACTTCTACATCTACAATAGTCACTTCAAAGCCAACGACAACGAAGTGGACGCAGCACGCCGAGGCGTCGAAGCGGCCGCCATTCGCCGCAACGCAGACACATTGGGCGACGCGCCGGTCATCTTTCTTGGCGATTTCAATCTCTATTCGTCGGACAGTCCGGGATATCAGGCATTGGTTGCGGCGGGACCGGCTCAAGCCAATGATCCGATCGACATGGAAGGCAGCTGGAATTGGAATGCTGACTTCAAGATTGTTCACACTCAATCGAGTAGCGTCGACGGTGGCGACAACCGAGCCGGAGGCGGAGTCAACGATCGTTTCGACTTTCAGCTAGTGACCGATGCTTTAATGGACGGTGAGGGGCTCAGCTACATCGGACCGAACGTGCCTGACGTCGCGACAACCGTGACGCAGCATAGCTACCGAGCTTTCGGGAACAACGGTACGCACACGCTCGGCCGAAGTATTCGCACGGGAACAGGGGCAAGCCGAGTTGTGCTCGCGTCACTTGAAGCGGCGAGTGATCATCTTCCGGTTGTTGTTGATTATCAGCTTCCGGCCGTTCTGGATGCGTGGGTCGAAACGCCTGATCGTATTATTAAAGGCGCAGAAGCACATGCAATTCTATATGTACGAAACGATGCCAACGTGGAAGTTCCCAACGGGGCCGACGAACTCAATTACGCAGTCACGTTTCAGGATCAATCGTTTGCAGGCGTGACTAATGCGTTGAGTGAACCGAATAGCTTTCGCGCGGCGATTGATTCGTCGGAACTTGGTGAACGATCCGTAGATTTCGAGGTCGCGACAGACAGCGCGATGGTCGACCAAACAAGCGTCATCGAAACATCAACCTATTCGGTTTTGGAATCTTCCAACGGCTCGTTCGCAGATACGTTCGATTTGGGCGAACTCGTGATCGACCTGGGCTTAATCAATCTAGGCGAACATTCCAAGATCGATATTCCGATTTTCAACATTGGTTCGTCGACGCCACACGGTGCTGCGGATCTCGTCATTGATGAAATCGATTCGTTGTCGCCGATTGTGAAGTTTTCTGGCAAAACTACGGTTCCGGCGGGCGAATCGCGGAATTTGATCGCGACGATTCGCGCAGATTCGGTCGGCGATTTTTCGGTCGAGTCCACGATTGCGGTGCGAGACGAAGAAATCCCCGGTTGGAGTTTCGGCGAGCCCATGCGGTTGTCCTTCGTTGGAACGGTCTCGGCAGGCGACGTCTTGGGCGATTTTGACCGAAATAGAGTTTTCGACGTCAAGGACTTAACTCAAATCACGGACGCCATACTTCAGCAGTCAGATGACGCTCAATTTGATCTGAACGGTGACGGGGCTGTCGATCAACGAGACCGGCTTACATGGATCGTCGACATTCGGAAAACCTATGTCGGTGATTCGAATCTTGATGGAGAATTCAGCAGTTCTGACTTCGTAGCTGTTTTCGTAGCCGGTGAATACGAAGATTCGATTGACGGCAATTCCACGTGGTCATCGGGCGATTGGAATGGCGATCGTGATTTTGATAGCGCTGATTTCGTCTACGCGTTTCGATTTGGCGGGTACGAACAAGGACCGCTTTCTGCCATCGTTCCCGAATCGTGCAATTGCACGTTACTCTGTTTGGCCTTGATCATGTTGTGCCGCCGTCGCGTCGCTTTGCTGCGGCAGTCTAGCTAATCAATGAATACAAACTCGTTGGCTGCGAGAAGAACGTGGGCGAGGCGTTGCCATCGCGTTGGCTGTGTGTCGGACGTGTGGATTGTTGAAGTGACGAAACGAGAAGCTTCTTGTAGTTCGGCGTCAGTCGGATTTCTGGATAATGCCCTTCGATACATAGCGCGAATGAATTCGTGTGCTTCTGTTTCAGATACGGGTTCGTTGGCCAAAGGTAGGTTTAGGGATGACGCGAGCGCGGCGGCTCGGTCTTGAATGAAGTCGGAATTCAATGCAAATAAGGTTTGCTGCGGAACGGTGGTCTCGGGACGCTTGACCGTGCATGCGTTCGGATTGGCGACGTCGAAGTTGCTGAATATTGGCGAGACAATATCTCGGTTGACGAAAGCGTAAACACTCCGACGAGGTACGGTTGGGTTTGCCATAAGGTCAAACGGTCGTCCGCCGTCACATTGTTCCAATTCCCCGCTAACCGCTAACATCGCGTCTCGCATGGCTTCTAATTCCAGTCGCCGCCGAGGCATTCGCCACAGCAATTGGTTGTCCGGATCGGCGATTCGAGATTCCAGCCGCTCGACCGATCCCTGCTGATACGCTCGAGTCAACATCATGCGGCGATGCAGTTGTTTGATCGACCAGTTGTCTTCGAGCAATCGACTCGCGATGTAGTCCAGCAGTTTCGGATGCGTCGGCGCTTCGCCTCGAACACCAAAATCGTCCGGCGTCCGCACGAATCCTCGTCCAAAGTGATGCTGCCAAACCCAGTTCACGAAAACTCTGCGCGTGAGCGGATTGTCAGCTGCAACGACAGCGCTGGCCAACGCAAGGCGACGATTCTGATTGTCGAACGGATGTGAATCGGTGCCTCCAAGCTTCGTCAAAAAGCGAGGCACGACTGGTTCTCCGCGATCGATTGGATTTCCTCTCCGAAGCACATGGAAGCTTGCCGTTGCCGAAGTCTCTGTTAGCGACATCGCTCGATCTGGAGAACCTGGCGCCGACAGATTCAAATCGTGCATTGCTTCGCGACGGCCGCTCAGGTTGTCGTTGATCGGCCGGTTCAGGGTTCTGCTTGCGATCGTATCGTCTACGTTCGTTGGGGAATCCGGGCCGTGTAAATGCCGACGTAGCTGAGCGTTGACGACACTGTTGATGGTTGTGTGTTCTGGTGCTTCGTCCGGGATGGGCTGCGTGCCTGGGATTGCTTCGTTTGCTGCGTCCGCCAAAGCTTGCAGCCACGCTTTTTGAACTTCGGCAAACAGCTTGCCGTAAACATCAGCGACGTCGAACAGCGATTTCGGTTTCTTCGCTTCGAGCGCGGTCAGCACTCTCGGATTCCAGCGTGGAGGCACATGCGAAACGCGATGCAGATCTTTCGGAATGTCTCCGTTTTCTTTTTGCAAGCGTTGCACTAGCTCGCTGCACCGATCAACAAACCCTTCGTTGTCTAGTGCTGACAGCTGAACCCACGGCCCAAAGACCGAATCGTCGGCTGGCATCTTTTTGAGGTAGTCGAGCCACCGGTTGAGAACGTGTGGTCGAATGTCTTCCGTGCGGTAGGACAAGAACGCGGTCGAAGTGTCCTGCTCTTTGGTTCCCTTGGCGATCTCACGGAGGTACATGCCAACTTGCATTCTCAAACGACTTCGCAACACTTCGGACTGATCGCGAGCCATATCGGTGTACGCGATCTTCAAGCGTCCGAGCTGCTTTTCATAGTCTGCAAGTTGATCACTCGGCTCCGGAACACCGATGATTGGCAGCTCTTCCGGCCGGTCGCTGTTCGCGAGCGACGCATACAGCGAGTAGTAGTCTTGTGTTGATATCTCGTCGAACTTGTGATCGTGACACCGAGCGCACGAAACGGTGAGCCCCATCAGTCCACGACTAATCACGTCGATCTGATCGTCGATCGTGTCGTGGCGATTGCGAAACTGCATTCCGACCGTCAGAAAACCAAGTCCTGCCAATTGCTTTGCGTTCGCTGGCAAATCGAGTTGGTCCGCAGCGAGTTGCTCGAGCAGAAACCGATCGTACGGCAAATCTTTGTTGAACGCATCGATCACGTAGTCGCGGTATGTGTACGAAAACGCGAACCGTTTGAAGCCGATCGCCGCTCCTCCATGCGTGTCCGCATATCGAGCCAAATCCAGCCAATGTCGCCCCCAACGCTCGCCGTATGCGGGCGAATCCAACAAGCGATCGACGACTTTCGCGAATGCGTTCGGTGACGAGTCGTTAACGAAGGCGGTTGTTTCATCCCACGTCGGTGGCAAGCCGGTCAAGTCAAAGGTCGCTCGGCGGATTAGCTGCGTTTTCGAAGCGGGCGGTGCGAACGTCAGACCTTGTTGTTCAAGCTTCGACAATATGAACCGATCGATATCGGTTTCCATGTCGTGGCCTGCAGGTGGTTGCGGATCTTCGATCGGGCGGTACGCCCAATGGTCTTCGTAAGTCGCGCCCTGCTCAATCCATTCTCGGATCAGCGCGATCTCGTTCGAGCTTAATCGATCTCCTTCTGGTGGCATGCGAGTGTCGTCATCGTCGGACGTTAGCCGCACGAGCAGTTCGCTCGAATCTGTATCCCCCGCAACAATTGCCGATCCCTTCGCTGAGGGCTCGTCATCCAACCGGAGATCGGCCTCTCGCTTATCCGCATCCGGCCCGTGGCATTCGATGCAATGTTCGGCAAATAGCGGTTGAATCTGGCGAGAGTAACTGATCGGTTCGCAAAAACACAAATCGCCAAGCAGGATTGCGATCACAAAGGATATGAAAACGTAGTCGAGTCGCATTGCAGGTACCTGTGTCAGACGAGTGTGTCAGCTAACTAGGTCGTGTCATTCTTCACCGACGCAGAACAGATGTCGTGCGCCGCGAAGCAGTAATCGATTTTCGACCGGAACAGGCGAACCGATCACCGGCTCTTTCATATCGTTGGCCGAGATAAATTCGAATTTGTCGTTCGCGACGCTCGCAACCATAACGACGCCGTCCTCGCGTGGAGCGTAAATATGTCCTCCAGCGATCAGCGGCGATGCGTAATACGCCGACCGATGCTTTGGAAACGCTTCGCTCCAAATCGACTGACCGTTTGCTGGATCGACGCACTCGACTTCACCCTTGTCCCGCACAAGGTAAACATGACCATTGTATGACGCCGGCGAGGGCACGAAGCTGCTGATGTCGTCTCGCAGCCAAACGTGATTTGTCGACGTGACGTCTCCGGTTCCAGATAGCCGGACGCCGAACAGTCGCGGAATGCCACGATCGTTACGGCCGAACGAGATGACCGCCATGTCGTCGATGATCACCGGCATGGCGATCGATGGCCACAATCGATTGTTGTCTGGATTGAAGTTCCCGCACTTCCACAACACTTCTCCATTGTGAGCGTCGTGAATCGTAATGTGCTGCGCGCCCCAAACTAAAATCGACTCTTTGCCGTTATGCTGAATCACCAGCGGTGTCGAGTAACCATGATCACCTTCCGTCGGAGTTGCGAAATTGCGAGCTACCTTCCAAGCGAGTTCGCCGGACTGCTTGTCAAACGCTGCTAGCCAAGATTCGCCTTGATGCATGCGAGCCATCACAACGTATTTGTCTGTCAGGACTGGCGACGTGCCATGATCCCAGAAAAGCGTGTCTTTGCCGTATCGTTGTACTAAGTCGGTTTTCCACCGCACCGATCCATCCAGCTCAACAGCCGCAAACGTTCCGCTTTTGAAATAGACAAAAAGTGCGTTGCCATCGGTGACAGGGGAAGCGTTGCAGCCAGATCCGTTGCGATGCTTGCCGGCGTTTTCCGTGCCGAACGATCGTCGCCACAATTCGTCTCCTGACCAGCTGTAAGCGAGTAACGCATCGTTGCCGTCGACAGGAGCAGTCACATAAATCACTCGGTCGTTAACGATGGGTGTAGAGCACCCTTTGCCTGGCAATTCCGTTTTCCAGAGCACGTTGTCGGCGTCGAACGTCGTTGGGTAAGTGCCTTGATCGATGCTTCCGGAATCGCTCGGTCCGCGCCAACTGCGCCAGTTCGATTGAAAATCCCCGGCAATGGAATGGACGGCAATTGACAAGACAATCGTGGCTGCCAAGCGAGCTTTCATGAAAGCGCTCCGGAAAAATGTGATCGCAGGATTTTGTTGACTATTTTGCTGCCAAGTGCCATTGAGTATTTCGGTGGCAGCCCATTTCGTTTCGCCGCGAATTCTGACGTAAATCAGAATTGCATTGACTTCGTAATCCACGTCAATCTAGCATAAATCTAGGGGCAATTGGTGGTGCTGCTTGTTTTCGCACGACAGGCACTTCGCCAATTAAAACGGGGACAATCTTTAGATTGAGGAGACACGATCATGACTGATTTCCGTCAGCTCGAGTTGTTCGATCAGGTCGAATGCGTGCCGTCTGCGAGGCCAAATTGGCTTCGATTCGTTGTGAATCACAATCCGTTTTACGTCTTGAGTGTATGTTTAGTCCTGTACGGATTTCATGTCTCATTCGATTCGTCGGAGCAAATCGCTGACGGGCGACTGTTGCTCAATCTGTTCGGTGGGTATTCGCTTCTGCTGGTGCTGTCAGCAATTCTGATCGTTCGTGTGGGAGCTGTGTGGGAAGATGCACGGACGATCGTATTGTTGGTGTTGGTGCTTGTCGTTGCGTTATCCGCCAGCTTTGACCGAGTCTGCTTGGACAGCGTGCGCGGCGGACAGCGAATTCAGTTGATGGGTTTTCTAGGATCGATGGCAATGATCGAGCTGCTGTTGCGCGGCGTCGGAGCACGTTTGGCGTTTCGGTATCGGGGTCCGCTGTACGCGCAATTCGCCCTGCTGTTTTACTACCCGACATTGCTGGGCGACCACTCAATCAATGGCCGCAATTTGGAAATGGCATGGAGCGTTTTTCTTTATCCTGCGATCGCCAGTGCGGCGTTGCTGCTTTTCTTGCCGGCAGCTCGGTTGGCTGGGCGTGGCGAGCCGGAAAGTGGCACGCCTTGGACATGGCCACTTTATCCATGGTGCGGGCTCGGATTCTTGGCGGTTGCTTTAGTTGTACGCGCGTACGGAATGAGCGTATCGTTTGAACTTGCGAGCGGCTTGCTGTCGGCGTTTCACTGGTACTACTTGATTCCTTTGGTTATTGCACTGGCGACTCTACTTGCTGAACTCGCCCTAGCATGCAAGCGGCGACTCGTCGCCAGTCGGCTCATAGTCGTCGCTACGTCAGTCACGATTGTGCTTGCGTTTCCAGGAACGGATTTGTCGCTCGTCCAAAGCTGCTTCCTGGGAGAGGTCCAGGCCAACATCGGCGCGCCGATCCAGTGGAGTACCGCGCTGCTGGCAGTATTCGCCGCTTACTTTTGGTATCGAGGTCTCATAGCAGCAGAATGGTGCGTTGTGCTGACCGTGCTTCTGTTCGCCTGTTCCGGCCAAGAGACGATCGGTCCATCCATGTTGCACCGACCGCACGTCGGCATAGCGATTTGCTTGGCGACGTACTTGATTTCGCGCAGTTTGTTTCAGCGACCGAGGTCAAGTTTCCGTTTCCTGGCCGGCAGTTCGCTGTTGGCGAGCGCCATCACGTCCGTGCCGAGCCTAAACATTATCGCAAACCAAGAGCTAGTGCTTTGTGCTTTGTGTTGTTTCGTCGTCGGCTTGCTATTCAACGATTGGATCGCTCGGTGTATTCGATCAGTCCTGCCGTTGGTTGCAAACGTTGCCGTACTTGTTGTGCTATCGCGGGAATTATGGCGCACGCCAATGCTGAACCTTGCGACGTCAGGTCAGTGCTGCCTTGGGTCGTTGATGCTGTGCATCTATTGGTGGCGAGACAAAACGCCGCAGCATCTGCGTTGGGTGCTGCTCAACTTTTTCCTTGTCGCAGGACACGCGGCAACCGCGCTATCCCAGCGCGTTCTTGTACCGCTGCAATTCGCAGGGCAAGTGTGGATTCTGTTCGGGTGTTTGTTCTTGCTGGTGGGACTTGCCGTCAGTTTCATCAAAGCTGGAATGCTGCAAGTCTCCGCGTTATCGGTTTCAGCGTTAAACCGACGCTTATGCGCGTGGACAACGTCAGAGTGATTCTAGACAAATAGCCGTGTGCGAGCCCACCGTCGAAGTCCAGCAGGTCGCAGGAGCTCATAAATCGCGTGTCTGGATCAAGTTGCCGGTTTATTGGCAGCAAGTCGCAAACGCAAACAGTCACTTGAATTCACGATTAGCTTCGAAATAATTGCAGCCGCGACAAGGTGCAAACATCAAGTGTCATTGTTGTGGGTACATGTTTCGCTGACGAACCGATTGATGTCAGCATCAGACAACGTTCTTCGCTGCGAAAAGCCACCGATCGACGAGCCTCGCTAAGGCCCCAGACCATGTTGAGTGAGACCGTCTGTATCGACCATGATGGGATGGCACAGCAAAAGAGTTTACGATTGCGTCATCACATCTGGCCCGTTGGCGGGCCTCAGGGCTACCAATTCCTCAAGCCATAATCTCGTGGATTGGTTTCCCGTAGTCGATTTCCAATCGCTTGTGACCTGGTCTTTCGAGACGCCGAGCGTCCAATCCAAGCAGCTGCATAATCGTTGCGTGAACGTCCGTGACATAGTGTGGATTTTCGACCGCATGAAAACCTAGCTCGTCGGTTGCCCCGTGAACCACACCGCCTCGGATTCCTCCGCCCGCCATCCAAATGGAAAATCCGAATGGATGGTGGTCTCGACCATCCGCTTGTTGAGAACCAGGAGTTCGGCCGAATTCGGTTGCGAACACGACGATCGTTTCTTGCAGAAGTCCTCGTTGTTTGAGGTCTTTTAGTAACCCAGAGATCGGTTTGTCGACTTGGCCGGCAAGCTTGCTGTGGTTTGCCTTCAAACCCGAGTGAGCGTCCCAGGCTCCAGCAGCTCCCTCGCCGTGCATGATCTGCACGAAACGAACACCGCGTTCAACGAGTCGGCGGGCTGCGAGTAGCTGCTGACCGAACGGCTGGGTCGTCTTATCATCCAGCCCGTACATTTCGTGAGTCTTGGGTGACTCGTCCGAAAAGCGAACGACTTCAGGTATCGTCTTTTGCATTTTGTACGCGAGTTGGTAAGACTTGGTGCGAGCGATCATGCGATCGTCTCGCGGGTAAGCCTTGCGGTTGATGTCGTTCAGCTGCGAAATCAGCTTGAACTCAGCCAATTGCTCGGCGGAAGTGAGGTCAAGTTCCGGCTTGGCAAATGGTAGTGGATTGTTGGGGTCGACCGTAAGCGGAACGGCGTCGTGCGCAGGCCCAAGATAATGCCCGTCTCGCACGTCGAAGTATCGTGGCCCCATGTTGATGAATTGAGGCAGACCGTCGTTGAGCGATCGCAGCCCGAAATTGATCCAAGCGCCGATCGTTGGCACTCGAGCATCTAGCATGTGGCGTCCAGAGTGAAACTGCACCTGGGCTCCATGATTATCGTCGGTCGTCCACATCGATCGGACCACGGCAATGTCGTCGGCGCAGTCGCCTAAATGCGGAAACCAATCGCTGACATCCATCCCGCATTGACCGCGTTTCTTGAACGCGACTTGCAGAGGAAAAATCTCATTTCGCTGTTGCCCGTTCGCATCGTTGACCACGACGACTCGGACTTTTTTCAAGCGATCTGGATTCTGCACGTCATTCCAAGGAGTTTCTCCAATCGTCTTCCCCGCGTACTTAGTGAGCATCGGTTTTGGATCGAAGCTTTCCATGTGGCTGACACCGCCGCGCATGAACATCCAAATGACACTCTTTGCTTTTGGCGGAAAGTGCGGATCACCGCTCGGCAACGGATGCGTGTCATCGGCGTTTGCGTGATCTAGCAACGCGGAGCTGAGCGCGATGCCAGACAATCCCGCACTCAGGCCTCCGCAGAACGCTCGCCGCGTTGGCAACCAACGATGATGTGTGTCGTTTCGATTGTCCATTGGATTTACCGCATGGCTACAAAGTCGTTGTGATTGAGCAGCACGTGAACAAAGTTCTGTCTTGCACGCAAAGTCTGGTTTGCGCTTTCGTCCGTTTCCGACGCGTGCTTTAGCTCGCCCAAAGCATTCACGCACACGTGCAGTTCCTCGTCCGTGGGCAGCCGGCACAAAACGGTTTGAAACGCTGCTTTAATGAAGGCGGTGTCAGAATCCGTCGACGAATCGGTTAGCTGCTGGGTGATTTTTCTGGCTGCATCGAGCGACAACTTGCTGTTGGCCAACGTCAAAGCTTGCTGAGGGACGATGCTTTCTGTTCGCCGGTAGCAGTTCAAAATGTCCGCGGCGTCAAACATGCTGAGGAACGAATGATTGTGGTCGCGTGAACGCGTGAAGTAGAGACTGCGTCGCCCTTGCGCGAGGTCATTGCCGTTTGGGTCAACTGTCGGACCGCCAATCGTTGTTTCGAGCCCGCCAGCGAGATGCAGCAGGCTGTCTCGAACTGCTTCGGCTTCAAGACGTTTCGTCGAAAATCGCCAGTAAAAATTGTTTTGCGGATCGTTGGCAAACGTGGACTTATCCACGCCGTCAGTTGAAGACGACAACTTGTAGTGCTCGGATGTGACAATCAAGCGATGGATGTGCTTCATCTGCCAGCCGTTTTCCATCAATTCGACGGCCAGCCAATCGAGCAGCGGTTGCTGCACGGGAGCAGGCGTGCGGCGCCCGAAGTCGGTGACAGGATCGACCAGCGGTTTCCCAAAATGACGCATCCAAATGTGGTTGATAGCAACGCGAGCGGTTAGCGGATTTCGCCGATCAACGAGCCAATTGGCGAAAGCCGTGCGACGGCCGGTACTGTACGTCGGATACGGTTTGCGTCGAGACTCGTCTGATTCATCGGGACCTTCGAGCGCCTTAAGTGATGCACGGATCGAATCGTAGTTTGAGGAATTCGTTTCCGCGTCCTTTTCGGCCTTTGCCAATTTGGCCTTCGACTCGTCCAACTGCTTCGTCAATTTATTGGACGGCTTATCGGCTTTCGCGATTTCAGCCTTCGCCTGCGCAACGGCCAGTTCAGCCTCGGCGATTTTCAGCAGATTCCAATCTGCCGCGGCGAGTTTTTGTTTTGAAGAATCTTCGGAGCCGTTTGCTTTCGCCTCGTCAGCTGCCAACGCGCTTGTGATCGCGGCATGGGATCGCTCGGCTACAGTTTTCTGACGCAGACAAGCTTCCAGTTCGGCCTTGACGGCCGCAACAGTCGGAGCTGCGATCGTATCTTGTTTTGGAGACGAGCCCGCTGGTGCGTTTTCAGCGGCTTCCAGTTTCTTCTGAGCTTCTTCGATCGCATTCGCAGCGGCGTCGATTTTCGCACTCGCAGCAGCCTGTTGATCTCGTAGAACGAATTCATTCACGCTTGGCGTGTGAGCGATGACCGGTAGCTGAACTTCTTGAGGTTCAAGCACGGGTTGCCAGACAACCGACAGCGCCCCGGGCGTGATTTCCTGCGACTTGTCTGGATTGCTCGCATCGCCCCGAACGTGAACAAAAGTCTTTGCTTCCGGGTGTGCGTCAAACGCTCGAGGCAGTCCATCCGTTTCTAGATCCGTTTCGCCTGGCACCGCGTCAAGCCGGATTTGGTGCGGTTCGAAGACTGCTCGCAAATGATAGTACTCTTCTTGCGAGATTGCGTCGTATTTGTGGTCGTGACATTTCGCACAGTTCACGGTTAAGCCGAGAAACGCTTTCGATGTATGCTCGAGCGTATCGTCTAACCATGTCGTTCGATTGAATAAGTAATAATTGCGTGCCAAGAATCCGGTTGCCCGCAAAGCGTCTCGATTCGTCGGATCGATTTCGTCCGCTGCAAGCATCAACTGCAACATGCGGTCGTAACCGACATCTTCATTGAGCGATTCGATAATCCAGTCTCGCCAATGCCAAATGTGTTTTTGGCTATTGCGAAGTTGAGCCCCCAAGCCGTACCAGTCGGTATAACGCCACACGTCCATCCAGTGCCGCCCCCAACGCTCGCCATGATGCGGACTCGCGAGCAGCCGATCGACAGTCTCCAAATAGCGATCGTCTGACGGATCCGCTACGAAAGCTTGTAGCTCTTCTCGAGTCGGTGGCAGGCCAAGCAGATCTAAGTAGATTCGTCGAAGTAACAATCCCGGTTCTGTTTTCGCGACCGCAGTGATTTGTTGTGACGCTCGACGTTCTTGGAGCAACGAGTCGATTGGATTTGTGCCTATGTCACCCGTGGTCGCCAACTGCGCTTTGACCGGAAGCTGAAACGCCCAATGCGCACGCGGATCGGCTTCTGGCTGTTCGTTCGCTGGACCGTTTGCTCCGTCAGCAATCCAAGCTCGAATTGCCGTCAGCTCTTCAGCGTTCAGTGGTGCACCTTCTGGCGGCATGCGCAGAGACTCGTCTTCTGAAGAGATTCGCTCCCATAGTGTGCTGTCATCTAGAGATTCGCCAACGATTTCGTCACCGTCAGCACCTTGGCGAATGAGGTTCACTGTGTCCAATCGCAAACCAGATTCTTGCTTGAGCGCGCCGTGACACGCGTAGCATCGATCCTTGAGCACAGGCTTTACTTTTGACAAATAAAGCGTTTCGCTGGCTTGCGCGAACAAGGGCAACATAAGGCTCAGCACTACATGCAAAACCTGGAGCGATCGCTTCGTCGCGCGTGGACCAAATGCGTGCTTCAAAGTCTGAAAACGGAACGTGATGTTGGGGTGCAAACTCATGTGCACATTGTAACATCTCGGACAGCGTGCAGATAAAGCCCGGGAATTCGGGAGCACACTAGCGGCATGATTCGCAAAATGTCACGCAGGAAATGAGGTTTTACTCGAGAAAAGCTAACTGGCTTAACAAGCAGCAAGGATCCCAGTGCAGGACGGGTTGCCCTGGCTTGCCCCTGCACACTACGAAAAATCGAGGAGCCTGTTTTGCACGTGAATCAGTGACTCGATCAGCATACTGGGTGGCTTTCCTCGCGAATGCATGATTTGACACGAGTCGCGCGTGAAGCGAATTCGTTCGTCGCACCCTTCAATTGTCACTTCGCAGTAATTCAGATGACGGTCATACTCGAGCACAAGTTGCTCGTCCTCAATCGATTCGACGTGATCGATAATCTCTTCCAGGTCGATCGGTTCGGGCGGAGTGAATTGGACAATATCAAATGCGTCGCCGAACACTTCGAGAAAACTGTCGCCAAGTATGTGCTCGGAATCGGTGACTTCGGACACATCGCGTTGCCAAATCGCTTGATCGGCAGAATCCGGGTCCTGAAAGACGGTGCTGCTGTATCGAAAAAACGGAGTCGTGATGATTCCGGCACCGTCGTCCAGATCGGCCGATTCAATTTCGGTCCGCTTGAATCGGTAAGCAGATCGCAGCTTGTGAAAGACGTTATCCAAATCGTCCTGAATGAGAGTCTGAGACAACTTCGCTACAAAATCTTGCGTGCGAGGCGTTATTTCATCGGGAATTCGGTGCGTTTTTTTCTTGAAGCCGGGTAGGCTGCGGACTAGCTCCAATCGTTTGCACGTCAGCGAGACGAAACGCATGCTGCCGGACTTTTGTTGCGATTGCCTCGGGTTGTCGCCTGATTCAGATTCAAGATCGCACATTGCTCGGTCAATCGTCAAACTGTCCAAACGCATCCGGCCCAAGAAAGCCCGACTCCAAACCCGATCAACATCGTGTGCATGCCTGGCTTGATCCGATCCTGGTTTCGCATCGCGTCGATCAAGATGGGGATCGTCGAACTTACGGTATTGCCGCAGTCCTTCAGGAACACGGGAACCTGTTCTTCCGATAACTCTAACCGCTGCTGAAGTTGGCTGAGCATTTTCTGCGTCGCTTGATGCATTAGGTACATCGAGATGTCGCTGCGGCTCATGTCGGCCGAATCGAGTATCGCGTCGATCAGCTGCGGTACCGCGCCGACCGTGAAATTCATCAAGCTGGGGCCATCCATATAGAGATCGCTTTTCCAGCGTTTGCGATGGCGTGGCTTGTGAGCGTCCTCGGCCGGTCGAGCTCCACCGTTAGTTGCGAGCAACGTATCAGCTCCAGAACCATCGGTGCCGAATTGGAAACCTCTTAGCGTCGGTTCATCGACAGCGTCGATCAGAGTGGCTGCCGCAGCGTCGCTGAATATGGTTCGCAAGCTGCGGTCTGCGTGATCGATGTATTTCGAATAGGTTTCGGCCGTGATCAACAATACTCGTTTGACCGAGCCGGTCCGAATCAGACCATCGGCGACGGCCAGACCATAAACGAAACCCGAACAGCCCAGATTGAAATCCATCGCCCCGGAAGTCTTACGCAGTCCCAATCGTTCTTGCATCAAGCATGCTGTCGTTGGTAGCGGATAATCTGGAGTCTGCGTGCAAAGGAGCGTGAAATCGATCGACTCCGGCGCGATGTCATGAGTCTCGAAAAGTCTCCTCGCAGCGGCGACTCCCAGATCCGAAGCACACTCGTTGTCCGCGGTGATATAGCGTTGAAAAATCCCTGTTTTCTCTGCGATTACCGGCATGTTCCACCCAGGGAATTCAGCCGCGAGATCATCATTTGTTTCGACTTTTTCCGGAAAGTGGATGGCAATCGGGCCGACAGCAGCGTACTTCACCGAATTTCTCGTCCTTCGCGAACATCGTGACCAGCAGAGGCGAGCGATGATCATACGAGCAGTCGGCAAAAAGATCAAACTCCCTAGCTGAACTCCTAATCTGGCGTTGTGCGGCCAGGCAGATGACCAGTATTGACTCCGCGCGTCCGGAATCCGTAGACTTCGCCGCCGATTTCCAGACTGGAACGCGGCAATCGTGTGTATCGGACTCTATATATCTCTCTAACGCGATCTGTCGCATTGTAACCTGTGACCAACCCCGCATTCCGTTTTGAACAAGTTATTGGCCGACGCCGATTTCTTGCATGTGTCGTTGCGGCAAATGTTTCACCGGCGCTGTTTGCAGACAGCGTTTCGCAACGCTGGCCGGACGAGCTGAGCGTTGGGCCGTTTCGGTATCACGCCAACTATTCGCTTCAGTCCGACACGAAACTTCTCCAGCAAATCGCAGGTCTTCACAGGCGGCTGCCGCAAGAATTAGAGATCCCGGAACGTGATCGCGAGATCCACGTCTATCTCTTTTCGCAGCGGGCGACATATGAAAACTATTTGGCTCGCTACTTCACCGATGTTCCTCAGAGGCGAGCACTATTCATCAAACAGGGTGGCCCTGGGATGGTTTTTGCGTATCGGTCTCGCGAGTTTGCCACCGATGTGCGCCACGAAACGACTCACGCCGTGTTACACAATGCACTTCCGTTTGTCCCGCTGTGGATCGACGAAGGACTCGCAGAGCATTACGAAGTGCCCGCTGCAAACCGACTCAAGCAGAATCCACATATGCGGAAAGTTCTTCGAGACGCCGGCCGCCACAAATTGCCATCTTTGAAGAAGCTCGAGAACATCACTCAGCTAAGTGCGATGGGAGCCGACGAGTACCGCGACGCGTTTGCCTGGATGCATTTTTGTCTTCATGGTCCGAAAGAAGCTCGAGCCGTCTTGCGAAATCATCTCCATGAAATCGCTGAACACCGCCCGCCCGGAAGTTTCGCTGAACGGATGATGGCGAATGTTCCCGACGTGGAGTATCGCTATTTTTCTCACTACCGCGCAATGGCGGCTTAAAGCCTGCGATCGTGATGCGAATGCGTGACGCCAAATCGTAATGGATCTTGCCAAGGATCCCGCGCGAATATTGCAAAAACCGAAGGAAGTTAAGCAACTTCCACTACGACTGCGGAAAGATCTGAAATTCGCCGTTGGAAAAAAATCTCAAAGTTGTGTAACCAAGCCATTTCCGGCGCATCTGGTGGGTAAAGACCGTTTGATCGATCAATAACGGTTCGATTTTGCACAATCCTTGCCGGCGCATAAAACGTTACGATTGCTTGTGCTTCGTAGCGTCGCGCAGGTTCCCTTCACTTCTCGAGATTGCCATGAATAGCTTTGGTGATGACCAGCTTGTCGAACGCTCGAAAGCGGGCGAACAACAAGCTTTCGAAGCGTTGGTGGAGCGATATCAAGTGCTCGTCTGTTCCATCGCGTACAGCATTGTTGGCAGTGTCACCGCAAGCGAAGACATTGGACAAGAAGCATTCTTAACGGCTTGGAAAAAACTGCACGAGCTGCGTGATCCGACGCAATTCAAGTCGTGGTTGTCCACGATCACACGCAATGAAGCCCGTGTCTGGTTGCGGCAGCGGGCAAACACGACTCAGGAGCTTACCGAACCGACACGAATTCCGCAGCCAGCATGCGAGGAAAAAATCGTGGACCAAGAAGAAGCGGATCTCGTTTGGCAAACGCTTTCGCAACTGCCGGAATCTTATCGCGAACCGTTGGTTTTGTACTATCGCCGTGAACAGTCGGTTAGCGAAGTTGCGGACGCTCTGTGCTTGTCGCAATCGGCAGCGAAACAGCGGTTGGCACGAGGCCGAGAAATGTTGAAGGCAGAAGTTCTACGCACGATTGAACAGAGTTTGCGAAAGACGGCACCAACGGCTGCGTTCACGCTAGGAGTCATGGCAGCTATTTCGGGAACATCGAAATCGGCCGCTGCGGCGACCGGATTGGCGAGTGCGAAGGTTGCTGGCACTGTTGCCAAGTCTGCGATTGGAGGAGCTATTTCGGGAACGCTTGTTGGATTTCTGGGAGCGTTTCTTGGCGTGTTTGCTGGATGGCGATCTGCCGAATACCAAAGTCAGCGCCAGCTAATCGTCAAACAAGTTGTCGCCTACTCGATCTTCATGGCGATTTTTCTCATCCCGTTTGCTGCGATCTCGCTTGGTTGGCGCCCCATAGAAACGTTTGGCCAACAGCGTTATGCCCTGTTCTACGCGATTTGGATGTTGTTCTTCACGGCCCTGAACCTCGCTTGGATTTTCACAACCATTCGAAGTCACAAGAAACTTCAGGATCGCGAACGAGCAGCCAATACGGAACGCCTGCCTCGGTACAAGAAAGCGCTTGAGGAAGGCGCAAAGGTTGTTGGCACACGCTGGACTAGTTCTGGTCGGCTGTTCGGCCTGCCTTTGGTTCAAATCGCGTTTCCTGATTTCGAAGTTGGCATCAGTGATGAAACTGTGGCGCAGCAGGGCACGGCGCGAGCTTGGATTGCAATCGGGCGTTTCGCGTACGGTCGTCTGTTCGCGCTCGGTGATCGAGCTATTGCCCCTGTGGCGATTGGAAACAAAGCGTTGGGGATCGTCTCGTGTGGAGTATTCTCTGCCGGAGTTGTTTCGCTAGGAGTTCTTACCGTTGCTCCGCTTTCCATCGGCGTCATTGCTATTGGTTGGCTTTGTGCGGGCGGTGCGGTAGCTGCAGGCGCGTTCGCCGTTGCTCCCATGGCGTTTGGATTTACCGCGGCAAAGGGCGCGATGGTATTTTCGTTCCGATTTGCTGATGGGCCGGTCGCGTTTGCAAGACACGCCAATGACGACGTCGCGCGACAATACCTCGAATCGTCGCCCGTGCTCCAACAGTTTGATGACAGCTTGCGATATATCGCGACATCATCAACAACATTAAACGTCCCGTATTTGATTGTCGGCGTCATAGCCTTGAGTATTGTCGTGCAACAAATAGCTCGACGCCGACGGTAACCAAAGTTGGTTCATCTACCAGGTTTTCGTCGATAACCCGTAAGAAGAAGTGCAAATGCGACGAACGGCGCAAATGCGACTGGTTCAGGAACGGTAAGTGGAGGACGAGGTCCGGCTTCGTACGAGTTTTCCTTGAAGGCAGCTACGAGATCTCCGCTGGTAAATTCTCCATCGCCGTTCCAGTCTCCAGTCGCCCATACGGAGTTTCCAACTTTTTCGTCGAAGTATTCGCTTGCCTGGAACACGAGCGACAGATCACTACTATTGAATTCGCCATCTAGATTGGCATCACCCAGGAAAGTATTGAGGACATTACGCACGAGGAATACCCGATCATCGAACGTGACATTCCCGTCTCCGTTTAGATCAGCGGATGCGGGTAGCGGTTGTCCTGTTCGTAGGTCTGCTGCGAAATCGTCAATGTCCATGACGTCAACAACCTCGTCCTCGTTGATGTCGCCAACCGGAATGTAGGAAAGCGAAACGCCTGAGTATTGCGGCTGAGCCAATTCGTTTGAGACTACGACGGACAAGTCGTCGAGCAGTGCTTGCTTGGAAATACCTTTTTGTGCCACTTGCCCGAGAGACGATTCTCCAGCTGCCAAGTCAAAGTCGTAATGAAGTCGCGCCGCGATGTCGCGGCCGTCGTCTGCGTTCACAAGCAGTCCGGACGGCGAGTAGACTCCAATCCACGGCGTGGCGGTGGCTGCATCAATCTCGATTTCTCCCGATGCCGCTTTATAGATAAGAGTTGCACCGTTTTCGGATGTTTCTTCCGACAAGTTTGGTTCGGGAAAATAGGA
>JAGQPC010000091.1 GCA_020426925.1 Planctomycetales bacterium
AGGCGTATTCCATATCGACGGATCGCTGATCTTGCCTGGCACTTATCATCTGCATTTCAAGAAACCGGGGAAGGGATTTCGAATTGGGCCTCGAAACGCTCACGGCAATTTGAGCAACAATTTGGACAACGACGTGCAGCCCTCCAACAGAAGAACTGCGCTGATTCAATTGGTGCCGAAGCCAATTGCGGGCACGGGTGCCGTTCGACAGGTTGCGGGCTTCTATGTCGAAACAACAATCTTGGGAGGAATCTGGGACGATGCGAATTCCAACGGGCGACGAGAAGCAGATGAATCGCTCGTTGCCGGAGTGGCGGTTGAACTGCTCGATCCGGATGGCGAAGTAGTCGCATCAACACTCACGAGCGGTGATGGTACGTACGAGTTTGAGGACATTACACCAGGCGACTATCGAATTCGATCGGAGTCGTTGCCGAATACGAAGTTTTCACCTTCGTTGTCCGGGCCAACGAATCAAGTCACCGGCGTCGGATCAAATGGCGTGTCGGGAATTTTCTCCGTTGGCAGCCAAGCGAAACGCGAACTGTGGATTGGTATGTTCGGTACGTCTGATCACACCGAAGTGTCAGGCACTGCTTTTGAAGACATAGACGGAGACGGAATCCAAGATGCCAACGAGCCAGGCGTTTCGGGTTTGGTCGTGAAGGCGTGGTTCAACAACCGACGGTACGAAACGACCACGGATGCAAACGGCACCTATCATTTTCCGGGCCTGGGAGCCGGGCAGTACAAATTGCAGTTCGAGCTGCCGACGGACGGAACGTTCAGCCCCATCAATCAAGGTTCGAACTCGCAACTGGACAGCAACGCAAATCGCTGGACAGGCAAGACACGCACTTTCGCGGTGCTCGAGCAACAAGTTGACGACACGGTCGACGTCGGGGTCTACTACGGTCCGATTTCAGACAACGCGTTCGAATCCCTGCGTCTCACGGAAATCGCGTCGATCGGCCACGGTCACACCGAGTTCGTCGAGATTAAAAACATCGGTGACGAGCCGGTCAGCTTGGAAGGCGTGCGGTTTGTTGATGGCGTCGAATACAACTTTTCTGAAAGTAAAACGAACAGCCTGTTCCCAGGCGAATATCTCATCGTCTACGGTAAAGACAACAAGGTCAACGATTGGTCGAACCTTGAGAGCATTAACATGACGGGGCCGTTCAGGGGCGATCTCAACCGCGAGGAGCGTTTGGAATTAGTCGACTCTCAAAATCGAGCGATCGCCAGCGTCTACTATGACGACGATTGGTTTGTGATCACTGATCGCGAGTACCTGCCCTGGAGCTTGACCGCGATTGATGAAGATGCCGAGCCGTCCGCTTTCTCAACTGTTCTGAACTGGCGGCCGAGCAGTGAGCACGGCGGAAGCCCGGGCATGCGCGATGCTCAAGAAATGCCCTTGCCCGAGTCGGTTGTAATCAATGAAGTGCTGACGAAGTCTTCCGATGGCTTCAATGACCGGATCGAATTGCACAACACGACTGACCAACCGATTGACATCGGCCATTGGTTCTTAGGTGACTACGATGGCGCAACTGACGATCCAGATCGAACGCTGACTCGTTACCGCATCGCACCTGGAACCGTGATCCCGGCGGGCGGCTATTTGACGCTCAGCCGCGAAGACAATTTCGCCAATAAGAACGACCTGGGCAGTAACTCTCAATTTGGCCTGAGCAGTTTTGGCGAGTCGCTCCATTTGGTAGCTGCCGACGAGTACGGCGAGATTCTTGGCTATTCCCATTCGGTGGAGTTCGCCGGCACTGACATCGACATTTCCTACGGGCGCGTGGAACTTTCGAACGGAAGTTCCGGGTTTTATGTCATGTCCGAGCCAACATTTGGGAAGCCAAACGCTGCGCCCACATTTGGGCCTATCGTGATCGATCAAGTGATGTTCCAAGTAGAACAAGCGATTCCCTACGTGCGATTTCACAACATAACTTCAGGACAAGTCGTTCTGTACGAAAACGAAGAGCAATCTTGGCGAGTCGGTGGCACGATTGACTATGAGTTTTCGAGTCTTAACGAGCCAATTCTGCCCGAGGGTTACGCCTACTTGGTCGGGTCCGATCCTCGCGAGTTTCGATCTGCGTACGAGATTCCAACCCAGATTCCAGTGTACGGTCCATTTGGCGACACGCTAAATCGGCTGGCTGGTGAGGTTTCACTCTATCGTCCCGGCCTTGAAAACAGACGTATGCTGGCCGATCGAGTCGAGTATCGAATCGAATCTCCGTGGCCACAGATCGCATCCGATGTTGCCATCACGCGTACGTCCAATTCCATTGTTGGCCAAGACCCTATCGCCTGGATCGATTCGACGATTGTGGAAGAGCAGCCCGAGTTTCGGCATCGCGGAAACGGAATGTTCTTCATGCAAGCGTTTTCCACCACGCCTCAAGACAGAAACGCGCACAACGCGCTCGGCGTTGCACTAGTGCAGGCGCAACCGGGTGACGCCAACGGCGATGGCGTCTTTAACAGCCGCGATTTCGTTCAAGTCTTTCAGGCGGCGAAGTACGGCACCGGCGAAATCGCAAGCTGGTTAGAAGGAGATTGGAACGACGACGGATTATTTAATTCGTCCGATTTTGTAACAGCGTTCCGAATCGGCCATTACGATGTTGATGGGTGAAGTTGCGTATCTAGTAAGTTGGCTAGTAGCCTGAGTCAGGTTCGTCGTCGGGTAGTGGAAGTTGCTAAACTTCCTGGCAAACGGGATCTTTAGCAAGATCCACTACGAGCTAACCGAAAACCAAGATGCGATGGACTTCTAGACGCTTTCGATTGTCATCCAGCAACACAAGCGAAAACTTACTCTGCGTCACACGCGATGCGGAAGCCGACGTAGTCGGCGTCTTTGTACCACCAGATGCTTTTAGGGATTTGGGGGTACGTTGCATTCCACACGTTTTGGTCTTCTTGTTCTGTGGCGGACGCTGAAAGGTCTTCAGCCATGGAGAAGAAATTTCCGCCAACGACCACCGGCTCGTCGGCGACCCATTCGCTCGCGTTCCCCAGCATGTCGTAAATGCCGAGCTTGTTTGGTTCCCGCGTTGCGACCTTCATCGCTCGATTGTCAAATCCCTCGTCGTCCAGCGAGTTTTGTTCGAACCACGCGACGTTCGGAAGATCGTCCTCCGACGGATCACCGCCACCCAGCTCGTATGCGTGTCTCCATTCGGCGAGCGTCGGTAAACGATAATGCTTGCCCGTTTGCTTGGATAGCCATTCGCAATAGAGTTCCACTGCTTTCTTGCTGACGCCGATTGCTGGTTGGCCTTCGCGCCCCCAACCTCGATAAGTAGCCTCAAGATCGTGCGGTGCGCTCGGACGCAACTCCCCATTTCGCAGCATGACCGCCTGTTTTTCAGACTTGTCTTTGCACAATGCCCAATAATCGAATTCTTCCCACGTCACTTCGCATTTGCCCAAGTAAAACGGCTTAATGCCAGCGTCGTCGCCGGGAACTCGGATCATGTCGAATTGCACAAGCGTAACGGGAATCTCTTCGGTATACCGATCGCCCAAATCGACTGCAACATGCTGCTTGGTCTTCGGAGTTTCATCGGCGACAACAGCCGTGCCGACGTCGATTCCGACCGCAAGCACAACATCGTCCTGAATCGCTTTATCTTCCAGCGATACAGGATGCACGACACCAAAGTCATGGCGATTAATTTTGAACTCGCTGTTCAGTTTGAAATTGTCGTCGGTGAGCTCCACGGCTACCGGGATTGTGATCGACTTCGTAACGTCGCGCATTTGCAGATTGGCTTCAACAAGATGAGTTGTACCTGCGGGCGCGTCACCAAGAGATTCAGATGTTATCGACGTCGATGTAAATGTTGCAGTCGGGAACTGATCGGTTTGAAAGAAACCTGGACCTTGCAACTTTGTCGACAGCGAAAGAGCGTTTGCCTTCACTTCTTTCATGTTGAATTCAATGTCCAATTGCTTCAGGACGTTTGAAGCGTCGACTACGGCCTTGCCTTCCAGTTCATAAAAGTATCCGACTTGAACTTGCCCCAGCGCATTTGCGCAACTCCATTTGACTTCGGCATTGTCGGCGTTCAGCTGGATCGTCCGATCGGTCTCGGCAACCTCAACTTCTGTGACCTCTTTGGCTTCGCTGCTGCCAGCGTCGGTAACTCCTGACGAATGGCTGTTGCAACCGGAGCAGCCGGTTAGCGTGAGCAAACAAACAATCGCAATCAGTTTTAGATAATCGAAAGTGCCAATATTCATAATCTTGGATTGTTGACGTGTTGGTGTGTGGGGCGTCTCGTGACAAAATGGACGCATGGAACGTAACCAGCGGAAGCAATCGGCGTTTGGCATCCTCATGCGACTGACGTGCCTGGGCTTGATTGTCGGAATGTTGGCATGCAAGCCATCGCCTCGTCATGCCACGCAAGCCGAATCCGAAGGCACGTCAAAGCCGCCAAGTAAACCGTTACCAGCCAGTGCTACAAAAGAGTATAGCTACACTCAGATACACATGGCTATGCCGGTGCGAATCACCGTTTATTCGGATGACGAGCAAACTGCGAAAGAAGCTTGTCGCGCTGCGTTTCGGCGAATATCGGTTTTGGTCCAAATCTTCAGCGACTACGAACCGAAGAGTGAACTTCGCCAGCTCAGTCGGCCGCACGAATCGGCAGTTCCGGCAAGTCCCGAAATGATTGCTGTCCTGACGTTTGCGCGAAAACTCCATTCGCTAACAGGCGGCGCGTTTGATCCGTCGGCCGGCGAGCTTATTCGATTGTGGCGAGCAGCGAGAAAGAAAGAAGAACTTCCCGATCAGTCCGAAATCACAATGGCATTGCAGTCACGGAACTTTTCCGAAGTGGTCATCGATCAATCTGCAAAGACGATCGATGTGCCTGCACGCACAACGCTGGATGTCGGCGCAATCGCGAAAGGCTACATCGCCGACGAAGCGTTGCTGGTGCTCCAAAAACACGGGATCAATTCCGCTTGCATCGAAGCGGGAGGCGATTTTGTGTTGGGTGCCGCCCCCCCCAGTTCGGATGGATGGAGCGTTCAAGTGCCGTTTCAAGGTGAACAATTTCTTGCAAACTGCGCAGTTTCGGTGTCTGGCGACACTTCCCAATTTGTCGAAATTGAAGGCACTCGTTATTCACACGTTGTCGACCCCAGAACCGGGATGGCGTTAACGAACCGCCGCATGTCTGTCGTGATTTCTGACAATGGCATGACCAGCGACGCGCTGGCTACCGTCGGTTGTATCGTTTCGAGTGACGAGTTTCAGTCGTTAATCGCTCGGCACGCAAAAACACGCGGTTGGCAATACACGATTACCGACGAAAACGCCGGTGACATCTGGAAATCCTCAACCAGCGGCGATTCTAGGAAAGATGGCAACGATGTCCCGTGATCCGGCGCGATCGTATATAATCTCGATTTGAATCAGCGGCAGCGTTTGGATAGGCAGGCACTGCGGCAACGACATTCCCACCTTTATCCTTCCTCGAAACCTACTCAGGCCACTCATGACAGATAAAGCAAATACCACACGAAGATCATTTGTACAGAACACTGCAGCCGGATCAGCCGCACTTTTTGCAGCGGGCATGTCAACCTTTCGAGCCGTGCATGCTCAAGACAGCCAAACCAAACCGATGCGAGTCGGACTTGTTGGCTGCGGCGGTCGTGGCAGTGGAGCAGTGGCCAACGCGGTCAGCTCGACCGACAACGTTAAACTCGTCGCCATGGCCGATCTTGCCAAAGACCGACTCGACGGAGCTGCGGCCGGAATTCAAACCAGCATCGGAGCGGCCTTCGACGTCAAACCTGACGCTCGATTTCACGGCGTTGAAGCATACAAACAAGTATGCTCGCACCCAGACGTCGACTACGTGATCCACACGACGCCGCCCGGATTGCGGCACATCACGCTGCGAGAAGCGGTCGAAAACGGCAAGCACTCATTTGTCGAGAAACCGGTTTGTGTCGATTCGCATTCGTACCGCCATGTCCTGGAATCGGGCGAGATGGCGAAAGCAAAAGGCTTGGCAATTGTCACAGGTACTCAGTATCGACGCGAGAATTCTTACAAGGCTGCGATCGAGCAAATTCACAACGGCCTGATTGGTGAACTGGTCGGAGCGTACGCATACTATTGCACCGGTTCGTTGTGGCTTCGTGGCCAGCAAGCTGATTGGGAGAAGTGGGGCGGCTTCGATGGCATGGAATACCAAATGAGAAACTGGCTCTATTTCGCGTGGCTGTCTGGCGACCACATCGCCGAGCAAGCGATTCACAACATCGACGCGATCAACTGGGGCTTCGATTCGAATCCAATTTCCGCTTACGGAAGCGGTGGACGAATTTCTCGAAATCAGCCGCAATACGGTGACATCTATGATCACTTCTCGCTCGACTACGACTATCCGGGCGGAGCTCGAGTTTCGTTTAAGTGCAGGCAAATAGCCGGCGCCGCAGCCAGAGTGACCAACCGGTTCATCGGCACAAAAGGGACGATGGACATTCGACCGAATCCTGGTCGATCAGCGTCGGTTGCCAAGAATCACAAAGGCGAACGGATCTGGAACCACAACGGACGACCTCAATCTGGCAACAACCAGCCGTATGTCGAAGAGCATCGCGCTTTGATCGAATCGATTCGCAACGGCACTCCGATTATGGAGATTCAAGGTGTCGCCGATTCTTCGCTGACATGCATCATTGGCCGAGAAGCAGCGTACTCCGGTCAAGAAATCACATTCGAGCAAGCTCAAAAAGGCATGCTGAAACTTAGCCCCGACGACATCACTGCCGACAGCTACAAAGTTCGCCCGGTGCCCGTTCCCGGTGAGTACAAGTTCAGCTAACGCCGCGCCGACGCGTTTCACACTTTAGGCTTTGTCGCTAATCGCTCATCCTCCCAACATCTTTTTTGGGAGGGTGAAATGGTTAAATCGCGAATTGGAAATTTCGAAATTGGGCGATTAGGCGAGCGGCAGATAAAAGTCTACCAGCCCTTTGTAGTCCAGCGACTCCGATCGCTGGCACTCGCGGGCGGAGCCACGAGTCTACAGGTGATCTCTTCTGCCGTTCGCCTTAGTCGATCGCCTCGATCTTTACCGACGCAGGGCGTTCAGCCGAGCCGTACGGTCCTGTGGCAAATCGTAAAATGGAAGGTAACGATAATACGTTTCTAGGCAGAGTGTCGCGAGCGCCGTCGAGTATACTCGCCCACCATTTCGTCCCCAAACCGTGTCAGGATCCCAACTGCCGGCCAGCGAACCGTTGTTACGCTGTCGAGGCAATAGTGCTCGTTTCAGCGACTGGTTCCACGCCAGCCAACGCTCGTCTTGCATTTGATACAGACCTAGCGTCGCGTAGTAGCAGTAGTAAAGATTCAGCTGGCCCGATCCGATTCCTTCGCGAGCGACAAAATCGGCCGCTTCATTAATCGCGCGATGGTTCTTTGGTCCCTCCAAGAATAGACGACAAACCATTGCTTCGGCAGTCATCGCTCGTGACGGCAAGTGGCCCGGTTTATAACATGCCAGGCCACCATGAATGCCGGACGAAACTCGATCTAACCATCCATGCATTCCGTCGATCGTTCGTTGCGGCACATTCACGCCGGCGACACGTGCGCTCATCAGCGCCATCAGTTGCCAGCCGAACTGACTGGTGTCGCCTTGCTGACCTTTTTGGTATCTCCAACCGCCAGTCACCGAATGTTGGCAATCAACTGTGTAGTCGATCGCCCTTTGCAGGTAAGGCAAGATTCGCTTGTCCTGTGTCATAACATACGCTTCACTCAACGCCAATGTCGCGATGCCATGGCAATACATTCGGGCGTGAGGAGTCGCGCGGCCGGCGAGGCTGCCAAACTCGCTGGCCCCCTCTGTAATGTCCTGGCTTCGCAGCAGAAACTCTAGGCCTTTCTGCACGTTCTTTTTGTGAGGCCCTTCATAGTGCGTGTGACCTGCACCCATAAAAGCCAACAGCGCGAGTCCCGTAATGGCGGTGTCTGCGTTAACGCCAGAGTTGTTCTGGTTGGCCATGTCGTATGGATCGAGACTACGTCCATCCGCGTCACGACCTGCCGCATGTGCGCTCGCATCCCACCGACCGTCTGCCGACTGCGCAGAGACCAGCCAAATCAACGCCTGGTCAACAGCCGCTTCGGTTTCCTGGCTGCCGCCGCGATTTGTGACGCTTCGGTGCTGGCGTTCCAGTCTTCCCTGGTATTTGTTAGGAACTATTTTCTTGTGATGAACCGGACGTGCGAATGTGCGAGAAGGCTGAGTCTGCTCAGGCCGATGCTCTGGAACATTGCGTCGGATGCCCATGGTCGATTCTGCACTAGAAGTCAGATGGTCGCGATCCGACGCCATCATTTCCGCGTCGTCTGTTGTGTTGACATCAGCTGCGAACTCGCGAGCGTCTTGAGCTGCGTCATCAACAACTGGAGATGGTTGCCGCTGTGGCGGCTGCGCGTCCTCGACGGCGTTTGCGATTGGAGGATTGTTAGGCAATGGCGGAAGATCATCGATCACAGGCTGGTCAACCAAATCTTCGTTCGCATCGTCGATGTCATCTGGAACGATTTCGTCTGTCAAGTCGTTCTGAAACGGTGGTTCCGTATCTTCGACTGACGGAATCTCAGGCTCGGTCCAGACCTCGTCCGGCAAAGGCAGAGCGTCCGCGATCGGTTCTGCATCCGGTTCTTCGTGCTGTGGTTTTGTGTGGGCAATGCTTTGATCGACTTCCAGTGGCGGAGCGATATCGCTCTCCGTGTCCGGCACAAAGTCCGAATCGGCCTGATCCCATTGACGAATTTCTGGAGTGTCGGCGTGCTCGTCAGTCAGCATGCGAACGGAAATCGGATCGTCACCCTTG
This sequence comes from Planctomycetales bacterium, assembly GCA_020426925.1. Lineage (GTDB taxonomy): Bacteria > Planctomycetota > Planctomycetia > Pirellulales > Pirellulaceae > JAGQPC01. The sequence continues at coordinate 8,908 of JAGQPC010000091.1, forward strand.
GCGGCCATTTGAGGTTGAAGCAGATTTGTCGAGTACGCATACACCATCAGCAACACGTGAGCGAGGATCGACAACGCCACGCATTTAGCAACCGGTCTCGCTTCTCCCCAACGGGAAAGCATCATGACCAGCAACGTTACCGACAGAACCAAGACGCCGGTGCCTAAAACGATCGTCGTGATGCTGTAAGAACCAAGTATCGTTGCGATCGGCGCGGTCGCGCTAAACAGCATCGCGCAGTGCGTGCCATTCGTTGCTTGATCGATAATCGGGGGGAAGCATTCGAGCATTAGCGAAAACGTTTTGTGCTTTAGCGAAGTTTTGTGTCGCGTTGAACAGAGATACCCATGTCGTTGATTCCGGCGGAACGGCACGCGGTCAACACTGTCGCAACATTTTGCAGCGGACCTTCGCCATCGCCGCGGATGATCACGCCCAAGTCGGGATACTCGCGTACAGATTCTCTCAACACCGATTCGAGCTGTTCGACCGACGCGAAATCCTGGTCGTCCATAGTGATCGTTCCATTGCGAAAAACGTTGATCAGCCGTTTTTCCGGGGCGGCCGTAAGTGCGCCGATGTTCTTGACTCGGGGTACTTCCAGCTTGATCGTTCGTTCCATTTCGGTGAATTTTGTGCCGACCATAAAGAAGATCACCAGCAAAAACACGATGTCGATCATCGGCGTCATGTTGAGGCTGGGCTGCTCGTCTTGTTGAGTCTTAATTGGCATAAGTTCTTGTCGCCTACTTCCGGGCAATTGATTCCAACCGAGACTACGTTGTTGCTACGCAGCCTTTTGACTTGATTTGGACTCTGGTTTTGAAGCGGCCGCACGACCGACTTTCTTGCGAGGTTTTGGCTTTTCTTTCCAGCCATCCGAAGCGATCGCGTTGACGACTTCTTGACCGGCGGCGTCGATGTCGATGATCAACCTGTCGACTCGGCTTACGAAGTACAAGTAAAAAATGATCGCGGGAATGGCTACAGTCATG
>JAGQPC010000092.1 GCA_020426925.1 Planctomycetales bacterium
TGCCACGAGCACAAGTTCGATCCGATGTCGCAGGAAGAGTATTACAAGCTTTTCGCGTTTCTGAATAACGATCACGAAGCGTCGCGAGTCTATTTCACTCCTGATCAGCGGATGCAGATTGAAAACCTGAAGCAGCAAATCGAAAAACTGGAATCTGATTGGCAGCGTGCTCATCCCGATTGGCAAGAACGCATGAATCGATGGGAAGATTCGGTCAAGAACAATCAGCCCGAGTGGTCGGTGGTCGAACTCAGAAACACCACCGGCGACAACGGAGCTCGCTATTACTCGTACGACGATGGTTCGACTAGAGCGGCAGGTTATGCTCCGACGACCTGGACCGCGTACTTTACCGGTTCGACCGACATTTCCAAGATCACGGCGTTCCGCCTGGAACAGCTCACCGACCCGAACTTGCCGTGCAACGGTCCCGGCCGATCGATTCACGGGATGTCTGCGTTGAGCGAATTCTCAGTTACCGCTCAGGCGACTGACAAAGGCACGTCCGGCGAGTCTGCGAAAGTGACTGCAAAGTTCGCGAAAGCGACAGCCGACTTTGCCAATGAAGATCGGTTACTGGAGCCCGAATTCCAATCGGATCGTCGAAAGCGCGAAGGTGGCGACAAACGTCGTTACGGCCCGGTCGAGTACGCGATCGATGGGAACGGAGACACGGCGTGGGGAATCGATGCCGGTCCGGGGCGACGCAACGTTGCTCGAAAGGCTGTCTTCGTTCTGGAAACGCCGATCGAGTTTCCCGGAGGCGCATTTTTGCAGGTTAGTCTGCAGCAAGGCCACGGCGGCGACAATTCGGACGACAACCAAAATCACAACTTGGGCCGATTTCGTCTGAGCGCGACGACAGCGGCCGATCCTGTCGCGGATCCTGTTCCGGATAACGTTCGATCGATTTTCGAGATTCCACGCGAGAACCGAACGCCTCGACAAGTCGCTGCCGTTTTCTGCTATTGGAGTTCAACGGCCGAAGATTTCGCGGAGACTCACCAACAGATTGAAAAGCTGTGGCAAAGATACCCGGAAGGCGTTCCAACGTTGACGCTTGCGAAGCGAAGTGGGACTGCTGCTTATGATCGTTTGCGGAAGACAAGCATGTTTAAGCGAGGCGACTGGTTGCAGCCTGGCGAAGAAGTCAGTTTTGGGACTCCCGAGTTCTTGCATCCGATGCCTGAAAATGCGGACGGTTCGCGCCTGACGTTGGCTCGGTGGCTGGTCGACAAACGTTCGCCCACGACGGCTCGAGTGATTGTGAACCGAATCTGGCAAGCCTATTTCGGTGTGGGGCTGGTGGATTCGCCTGAAGATTTTGGTGTGCGAGCGAATCCTCCGACGCATCCGGAGCTGCTGGATTGGCTCGCGTGCGAACTGATGGACGCGGATTGGCAACTGAAGCACATTCACAAGCTCATCTGCAGTTCGGCGACGTATCAGCAAACGTCGCAAGCGTCGAAAGAGGCATACCAACAAGATCCGCAGAACCGCATGTTGGCTCGTGGTCCTCGGCATCGAGTCGACGCGGAACTCGTTCGCGACATCGCGCTAACGGCCAGCGGTTTGTTGGACCGTAAGTTAGGTGGCCGAAGCATTTATCCTCCGGCTCCTGAATTTCTTTTCCAACCGCCGGTGAGCTACGGACCGAAAGTGTGGAACGTCGAAGCAGGCAGCGAGCAGTATCGTCGCAGTTTGTACGTTTTCAAGTTTCGGTCGGTCCCGTATCCGATGCTGCAAACGTTCGATTCTCCCAATGGCGATTTTTCCTGCGTGCGACGAGAGCGATCGAATACGCCTCTGCAATCGTTGATCACGCTGAATGAAACTCAGTTTATGGACTGCGCGAGGGCGCTCGCGAAAGAAACTGTGAACAATGGAGGCAAGTCGACCGATGATCGAATTCGGTACGCGTTTCGCCGAGTTCTCACTCGTAAACCGACAGACAGCGAAACACGGCGTCTTCGCAAACTCCTGGATGACCAAGTTCGTTACGTCGGCGAAGGTTGGGTGAATCCGATCGAATTGGCGACAGGCGGGACCGCAGTTCCGACCGATTTGCCCGAAGGCACAACCGTCACGCAACTGGCCGCGTACACGGTTGTTTCTCGCGTTTTGTTGAATTTGGATGAAACGATCACGAAGGAATAAACATGCATTGCCAATCGCACCTCTATCGTAATTTGAATCCGCAGGCGATTAACCGGCGCTGGTTCCTTCAGCAATGTCAGGTCGGGCTTGGTGCAATCGCGCTCGGGCAACTTGGAGCTAATCCGGCTAACGCTGCGCCCGCAAATTCGCTGAATCCCCTGGCTCCGAAAGAGCCTCATTTCCCTGGCAAGATAAAGCGAGTCATCTACTTGTTCATGGCCGGCGCGCCGAGCCAGCTGGAGATGTTCGATTACAAACCACAGCTGGCCAAACATGATGGAACGAAACCCCCGGCCGAACTGATCGAAGGATATCGAGCGGCATTTATTGAGCCGGACGCTGCATTGTTGGGCCCGAAGTTCAAGTTTTCGAGGCATGGGCAATGCGGCGCGGAGCTTTCCGAATTGCTTCCGCACTTGGGCGAAGTCGCGGACGACATTGCGATTGTGCGGTCGATGAAAACGGACGCATTCAATCATGCTCCGGGACAGATTCTGATGAGCACCGGTTCTCAGCAATTCGGTCGCCCGAGTTTCGGAGCGTGGACGACGTACGGCCTGGGCAGCGAATCGGAGGATCTTCCCGCGTTTGTCGTTTTCAGTACCGGCAAGAAGGGTCCCAGCGGCGGCGCGTCGAATTGGGGCGCAGGCTTTTTGCCTTCCGTGCATCAAGGCGTGCTCTTTCGCAATGTTGGCGATCCGGTTTTGTATCTGTCGAATCCCAATGGAATCGATCAGCAGATTCAAAGCAGCTCGCTCGATGCAATTCGCGATTTGAATCAAGAACATTTGGACGTGGTTGGCGATCCGGAAATTGCGACTCGAATAAATTCGTACGAACTCGCCATGCGGATGCAGATGGCCGCTCCTGAGTTGATGGATTTGACGCAAGAGACACAGGAGACGCTTGACATGTACGGCGCGGAGCCTGGCAAGAGCTCGTTTGCCAATTCGTGTCTGTTGGCTCGTCGATTAGTCGAACGGGGAGTGCGGTTCGTCGAGATCTTGCATGAGGCTTGGGACCAGCACGGAAATCTGGTGAACGATTTGAAAAAGAACTGTAAAGAGACCGACCAAGCATGCGGCGCGTTGATCAAGGATCTCAAGCAGTCTGGATTGCTGGAAGACACGTTGGTGATTTGGGGCGGCGAGTTCGGGCGAACGCCGATGGTGCAGGGCGGTGGCGACGATGGTCGCGATCATCATCCGAACAGTTTTTCGATGTGGATGGCGGGCGGCGGGATTAAGCCAGGGCTAACGCTCGGTGCCACGGATGAACTCGGATTCAACGCCGTTGAAGACGTCGTGCATGTCCATGATTTGCACGCCACGCTGTTGCACTTGCTTGGCTTTGAGCACACGAAGCTGACGTATCGGTTCCAAGGTCGCGATTTCCGATTGACCGACGTCCACGGAAATGTCATTCGCAAGTTGCTGGCGTGAGAGATCCCTACTTCACTTTGCTTAAGCAGCAATTCACCCTCCTACGGGCATTGGTGTCTACGCAAGTCGGAATCAACAAACTTCACCCTCCCTCGGGAGGGTCGAAGCTGAGGAACGAAGCTTCGGGGAGCGGATTATTGGCGGCGTGTCTCGGCGTTTTGCCCGCCCCAAAAGCTCGCAAGCTCGTTTTTTACCCTCCCTCGGGAGGGTGAAAAAAGGTTTGAAGACTCCCGCCGATGACTAAGCGAAAAGGAGTCGGGGGCAATCTTTGACTCATCAGCGTGAAAGCGAATTGGCCACGTCCCATTTGAGTGTGAGCAGGTGGTCGCTTGCGCCACTGATCGCGATCTGTGGTTTTGACGGGTGAAGCGACACAGAAGAAATTCCATCGACTCGCGTGTTTAGCGTGGCGAGCGATTCGGACGCATCGAGGCTCCACAGCTTTCCGGTGCCGTCGTCACTCGCGGAAATGAAGTGACTCGGGCTGATGAATGAGATGGCGCGGATCGTTCCGCTGTGGCCTGTTGTTCTGGCAACCAGCGATGACCGTGCATTTTGAATTCGCCCGCAGCTACATTCGTTTCGGTTTGCGCAGAGATGACGGCATGTCGGGCGGAAGCATCCACTCGTCATCGGAGCGTATGTTCTCGGCGTGATCAAACGAGCAACACGTCCCACTGTGTGAGACTTTCCAATCGGTTGCAGTTTGGCCGCCGTCTTGAAGCGTGTATCAATCTACTCGACACGACTTGACGCGTCGGAAGTGTCCAGCAAGACTGCAGCCTTGCTTTCGACTTGTCGTTATTCGTATTCATGTCGTATGCTGAAAGCGATTTGAATCGAGGTTACAATCATTAAACGGGCCGAGCGCAGTGGAACGCAACTGCCAAGGTAGTTGCATAACGTCTGCCAGCCAAACACCTAAGCCCGGTAACTCGGAGAGTTCAAGCTTTTTTCGAATGGAGTCCGCGATGCCTGCTGACTTAACGACAAAATACCGGAAACTGGATGCCAAAACTCGTCATGTTGTCCAACTGTTCGCTGTCAGCGACCTGATCATGAACCGCCAGGACATTGTTTCTTTGTCCAGCGAGTCCGGCTGGACGGACTCCCGCGGCAAGTCGCTGACCAAGACCGAAATTGGAAAACTCGTCAATTCGCTGATGAGCAAGGATATTCTGCTGCAGGGTTCCTACAGCAGCATGCGCGTGAACCCCGCCGTTCAAGATCTGGCCATCCAGGATTCGGTTCGCGGCGGGTGGTTTGAGGCGTTAAGTCAGGTCGTCGAGCAAAGGACGGCCAAGAGTCATTATTACCGGAATAACATTGCGAGAGATCTCCGATTCGCCTTCTACGGAAATGAAGTGCAGTCGTTCAAGGCGCTGACAAAGGGCAAAGTCGTCGATCCGAACGCCCGCTTACTCGATCCGTTCAGCCGCGATATCTTCGACCAGCTCGATCCGGTTCTTCAGGAAATGTATCTGGCCGACGTGGTGCCGCGGGAAATCACCGCTCCAGACACGAAGGATGTATTCACGGCGTTTGACGAAGCGGCCGCGCGTATCGACGCGCCGAGCAACGATTTCATTGCGTCGTGGCTCGAGCTCGCCGTGGCTCGCGGGGACCTCGATTCGATCCGGAGGCTTCACGACCTGACGCGAAACAAACTGAATGAAGTCGCTGGATGCCTGGCCTTGTTAACGGGAGATTTCGAACAGGCGGAGGTCTCCCTTCGTGCGGCGATGCCGGGCGGCAAACGGAAGAGCAGCCTCGCGATTGGCCGATTGCCGGCTGTGTTGTATCTCTTGCTGCTGATGAAAAACGGGACAGGTGAATCCCTGTCGGAGGCTCGTTCGATTATCGCTGCCGCCACGAAAGCCCGCAAAGGAAGGTACGCGGCGTTGATGGAGATTGCAAGCGCCGCAATATCCTTCAAACAGTCTCCGTCGTCGCCCGCGAAATTCGCCTCGCAACTGGCCACCATGTGCCGCTCGCCTTTGGAAACATTACTCGCCGCGTATTTTTCCGCGTGGCTGCTGACCGAAGAAGATACTTCGATCAAGGTTGGTAGTCTGGTAAAAGTCGCGAGCCGGTTCCGCAGCGTCGGTCTGGATTGGTTTGCAGCCGAAGTGTCGGGGCTGGCTGGAAAATCGAGTTTGAAGAGTGCCGCCGATCAGGCTCAAAGACACGCAGAAACCCACGAGCGCCTCGGCACCATCAGCCTCGTGAACCTGGTCGAGCCGGAGCCGGTGTGGATGCGGTCGCTAAGTGCGATTGCCCAACTCGCCGGCGGCGAACCGGCGCTGGCAACTTCGGTCGCCGCACCTGAAAGCGAGCGGCTGATATGGGAACTCGACCCCCGATACAGTTCGATCTCGCTCGATGCCTTTCACCAGAAGCGGTCGGGCAGCGGCTGGTCGAAGGGTCGTAAAGTAGCCGACAAACGGCTCTACGAAAATTTCAACGAACCCGAATTCGCGTTTCTCACTGAGCAGGACCGCGAGTTGTGCCGGTCAATCGAGTGTGAAGTCAGCAGAAACCACTACGGATACACGGAGGAGTACTACGGTTACGCCGACGTGAGGGCAGCCCGGGCACTGATTGGCCACCCATGCGTCTTCCGTCCCGGCAAACGCGACAGTCCGCTGGAAATCGTCGAACAGCAACCGCGTTTGATTGTCGCCCAGGAAACCGACGGACGCATCAGCCTGTCGCTCGACCCCAAGCCTCAATGCGATGAAACTGATTTGCGCCTGATCAAGGACGGGCCGCAGCGCGTTGCGATCGTGTTTTTCGACGAGTCGCA
>JAGQPC010000093.1 GCA_020426925.1 Planctomycetales bacterium
AGAGCTCGCGGATGACGCGTTTCGACATGTTGCTTTTCGCTCGTTATACTACGAGCCCACGATAGGCGCTCGCAGTCTGGGGTGCAATAGGGACCGGGCAAAGGATTCAGGAAACCCGATTCGGAACAAACACTCGTTCCGCACGCTATCCAGCCATCCACATAGTATACACATATCCACAATCGCATGCTATCTCCTTCAAGCGAACCCTTCGCCACCATGCTCAGCCGGCAGGAAAGCGGACTGCGCTACCACTACCTGCCGATCCCGCCCGGGATCGCGGATGCGTATGCTGAGCAGGGTATCCGTCGCGTGATCGCAACGGTGAACGGCGTCCCCATCCGGCGCGGGATGCAGCGGACAGCCGACGGCGAACATTTCGTGGTGGTGAACGGCGATATGATGCGCACCTTCGGAGCAGGCGTAGGAGACATCGTGACCGTCGAGTTGGCGCCGGACCCCGAACCGGACCATATCGATATGGCGATAGAGTTCGTCGAGGTCCTTGAAATGGATGAGGAGGTCGCTGCGCGGTTCTACAGCTTCAGTCCGGGTAAACAACGCGGACTGGCCCTGTATGTGTCGAGCGCCAAACGGGAAGAAACGCGCATAAAGCGCGCCCTGGAGCTGGCCTACAAGCTACGGACCTACACGCTCTACGGGGATCGAATGAAGGAAGGGTGAGCCTGTCGAACGGTGTTGCACCTGCAGGAACACGGGATATACGAAGCCGGAGCGCCCCATGCACAAAACCGAACGCTGTTCGGTTCATGCTATGAAGAGGCTGTTCTCCCCCAGACACGATGCAAGCTGCCTGTAGGTTGCCGTGATCGCCGCCTTATCAGGGGCCGGCCCCACGGCGCGCGCGATTCGTGAGGCAAGCGTTCCACGCGAGACGATCTGCCCCAGCAATTCCTTCGCGCGATCCGTCAGTTCGGGTGCCACGGATTCGAGAAGCTGCCCCCAAGCCGCGCCGGCCTCGATCGGCCGCGCCCGCAACCCGAGCGCCGCGAGGTATCCAGTATCCTGTACGACCGCCCGCTCCGCGTCGCGCACCACATCGAGGAAGATGCGCGCGAGAGGTGCCTCGCCCCACGTGCACTGTGCCGCATACGAAATCCACCGCTCTTCGACGAGCGCCTTCAGGACGGCCACGACCCCTTCGAGAATAGCAATGTCCGCCGCGGGGCATTCCTGAATATCGATCACGCGGATCTCGATCGCGCCGCGCGTGAACCGGGCGATCGCGCCGCGGGCGTTCAGCCACTCGTGCTGCAGAACGCCGTGTGAGTCGTGTGGCGCAATGGCGTCGTACATTGGCTGAAAGATTTGCTGCTCATAGTCGGCCTTGGTGAAAACAGGCTCCGGAATAACAGTACCAGCAACCAAAGGTACGCGTCGTGAGTTGCTGCGGTAAACTTCCATTCGGTAGTCGGCAAACCCCGTCACTTTCTTGTCAGCAATCGGCGAGCTGGCGAATAGAGCTGGCAGGATCGGCATCAGGAGGCGGATCGCGGCATGCAAACGCCCGAACTCAACATCATCGGCAAACGGCAGATTCAGGTGAACGCTTTGCAAGTTCGACCATCCGTGCCCTCGGCAGTCGAAGATGCGATTGTAGGTCTCGTAGATCGGATTGTATTCGTGCGGCCACAGCTTCAATTCTCGATCTGGGTCCATCCACGGATGCATTGCCGTTGGCATGAGTCGCGCACCCATAGGGCGAAGCAATTCGTTAATTCGGCCAACGTGCGACTGAAAGTGCCCGGCCAACGAGTCGAGCGATTCGGCCGGCCCGTTCGTCTTCAACTCGATCACGTGAAGAGCTAATTCGTTCGACCAAGCGAGCTCCCCTAACTCTATCTCCGACTCATACGCGCCGGCAACTTCGTGCAGGACGCGATCCGTGACGGGCGCAACGTCAAGTGTTTCGGCATTGACGATCATGTATTCGAGCTCGACACCGAACGCATCGAACAAGTGAAACTGTTTCCTAGCCATCAATTATCATCCGTTACGCCAGACCCGCTTTCCGCCGCTCGACTCGTTTTAAAAACACGTCCATGATGCGTCTGTAGAGTTCGTCCTTGAGTACGGCGTCTTCATACTTGGAGTCGATATTCGGGTTGTCGTTCACCTCGATCACGTAGAACTTCCCGTTAGATTCCTTGATGTCCACGCCATACAATCCGTCGCCGATCAGGTTGGCGGCCTTGAGGGCGAGTTGGACCGCACGGCGCGGAGCTGTTTCGACCGGGAGAGTTTCAGATTTGCCATAGCGTCCGCGTCCGACGCGATCCTGCCGAATGATCTGCCAGTGCCCTTGAGCCATATAGTACTTACAAGCGTACAGTGGTTGGCGGTCAATGATGCCGATCCGCCAATCGAACGTGGTTGGCAGGAACTCTTGAGCGACCACGAGATCCGAATCGGCAAAGAACTCCGCGAGCCGAGCCTGCAACTCTTGTTCATCCTTGACTTTGACGACGCCTTGCGAGAACGAACTGTCTGGCTTTTTTAGCACACAGGGAAACCCCAGCGTTTCGGCTAAGTCCTGGACGTTGTCGCGATGAACCACCAATGTCTTCGGCGTTAGCACCTTGTGCCGCGCGAGCAACTCGGCCAGGTAGACCTTGTTCGTGCAACGGACAATAGATTGTGGATCGTCAATTACGACGAGTCCTTCGCTGGCAGCTCGCTGCGAAAACCGGTACGTGTACTGGTCGACGAACGTTGTGTCGCGAATGAATAACGCGTCGAATTCTGCAAGCCTCCCATAGTCGTCGCGAGTCACTAACTCTGCCGAAATCCCCATTGAAGACGCGGCCTTCAAGAATTTTTTCAGAGCTTTATCGTCCGACGGCGGTTCCGGATCGTCCGGGTTGTACAAAACTGCCATGTCGAATCTCGCACGCGTTTTTTTCTTGGAGCCATTATACCGACCCGCAAAATGCTCAGCCGCCGCTTCGACGACAAACGGCCAATGCGACGCGGGAACCTCGTTGGCCGAGATCGTGCTGACCCGCCGGAGCTGCCAGCCGTTACCGCTGCCGCGGACGAAGTGGGCACGAAGCAGCGGAGATTGAAACTGATTAAACAAGCTCAGTGCCAGCCGGTTGTATCGTTTGGCCAAGTTTCGGCCAAAATAGATGCTCAACGTAAATTTGTCGGACTTGATCGGAGCTAGACTTTTCTGCACCAACGCATCCAAGTCATCGGAGACCATGCGGACAATCGCCTGCGTTTTTAGGTCTTGGACGGTAGAAACGCTTGGCAGCGGCTTATGACCTCGGGCTTCAGCCAAAAGCGAGACATAGTAGCCAGTACTTTGATAGCGATACGAGCGGCAAAGATTGAATACCTTCGCGCCTCGCAACTCGTTGTACTTTGGATCGGTCAGATACGTACGCGCGTCGACGACGTCTGCGTTGGTCGTCTCAGCTGGCCAATCTTTGACCACATTGGTCACAATCAATACGGACATCCACGTCTCCTACGTCGCCCGTACAGCGAACATTCAGGTTACCGACACAGGTCGGATTTTTGGAAACCTACCCCGTTAGTCCCGCGGCTCAATAATCAACAGGTTTGCGTCATAGGTCAGTACGCCAAGCAAAATGGCAACAATAATGCGGTCAAAACCGACTTCGTAGTAATGCGTTTGACCCAGCGGATTAGGCAGGTATGGATCGGCGACACTTACGGTCCGTTGCTGCTTGTCATAGCCAGAAAGCACAACGAAGTGCCCCGTCGGGACGCCGCGCACGTCATCCGGTTCCCCCACAAACTCCGTTTCCCGCATGCATTGATACAAGTACGTCGAGCTCAATCCGGTCAGAATCGGCACCGAACGATTGAGATATCGCCGCAGCAGACCGGAATTTAATTCATGCGTCCGGATCTCACCGCCAAGCCTCAAAAAGTCGATGTAAGCCTGGGATGCAGCGCGTAGTTTGGCCGAGTTCTTAGCTGCCATCTGAGCTTGCAAGCGACCGATGAGTGCGTTCGCACGCGGGCAGATTTCCAGACTTTCTGTTTGATCGGACTCGCTTGTAAACTGATCAATCGAGAACCAAGTTGGATCAAAGATCGTCAGGTTGTAGGTAATGATTGACGCCTGGTAACCGCGTCGCAGAGCATGGCACCCCAGCAGCACCGCCAAAGTACCACCTTCGTCGAGAGCGGAGACCTCGCCAATAACCTGGGGCAGCGGGATATCGTCGCCGTAGTAGCGGTAAAGAGCCTGTAAGCACGTCGGACCGCAAGTCGCGTCATCCGGTTGAGGCAGCATGTCCAATTCGAGTTTTCCAGGCATTGTGAACATTATTATTCCCGAGCCCACGCTTTTTTAGAATAGTGATTTATTCGCGTTCAGATCTTGCCTGACTCTGAAAGCCACGGCCGCGATTGCGAAGCGCATTTACGCATTGCAACAGGCGTGCCATTCTGGTTCCCATCGCAAGCACATGCAGTTTTGCTTCAGCTCAAAGTCAAGGAATCGTGCGTCTCGGCAGTGGCATCGAATTTGCTCCCAAGCGAAAGCCGCGCGGCCGGGCAAAGAATTAGCCCGAGACCTGATGGGAATTGCCCGCTGCTAGGCGTGATAGAAAGCCTTAGGGACATGCGATGAATGAGTTGTTGTGGGCTTGGGTGAAGATCGGCGGAGGCCTTGTGATATTGGTCGGCGGCGGCGAGTCACTGGTGCGAGGCGCATCGGGGCTGGCGGCGGCAGTTCGTATTTCACCACTGGTAATTGGACTTACCGTCGTGGCGTTTGGCACCAGCGCCCCAGAACTGGCGGTCTCAGTGCAAGCGGCGCAAACAGGAAGCGGTGACCTAGCCATGGGGAACGTGGTTGGGAGCAATATCTTCAATGTGTTGTTCATCCTCGGTCTCTCGGCCCTGATCGCGCCGCTGGTCGTGTCCAGCCAATTAATTCGGAGGGACGTACCGGTAATGATCGTCGCGTCGCTGCTCACGCTCGGCTTCGGCTGGAACGGAACCATCAATCGTTGGGAAGGACTTGGGCTCTTCGCCGGAGTTGTGGCCTACACGTGGTGGTGCATTCGGCAAAGCCGCAAGGAGACTCGCGAAGTGCAAGCCGAGTTTGCTCAGGAGTGGCCGCAAACCGATCGCCATGCGATTGGCGTAGATCTGGCACTCATCGTCACGGGGCTATGCCTGTTGGGTATTGGCTCGCGGTTGCTAGTCGATGGATCTGTGAGCGCGGCCGAAAGTCTTGGCGTTTCGAAGCTGGTCATCGGTCTGACAATCGTCGCAATGGGTACGTCACTTCCAGAAGTCGTCACGTCGATCGTGGCCGCACTTCGTGGCGAGCGAGATATCGCCGTCGGAAACGTCGTCGGTAGCAACATCTTCAACATTTTGTGCGTGTTGGGGCTGTCTAGCGCGATTGCCCCGTCGGGTGTTGCGATCAGCACGGCTGCTCTCGCCTTCGACATCCCTGTCATGATTGCAGTAGCCGTGGCATGTCTGCCGATCTTTTTTTCCGGCCGAGTTATCGCACGTTGGGAAGGAGCGTTGTTCTTTTTCTACTACGTAGTCTACACCGTGTATTTGGTGTCGCACGCTGTTGGAAACGATGCTGTTGGCAACGCATTGCGTGACGCGATGATCGTTTTCGTGATTCCACTGACCACCGTCACGGTTGGCATTAGCGTCTGGCGTTGCATTGGGCAACAACATAAGTCGACTTTCCGCAGAGCGACAGACGAGGTAGCGGTTGCCGGTGAGTGAGATCGAACCTCTGCTGTTGCAGGTCTTTATTCAGCTCGCCGTAATCATCGCGGCAGCGCGTGTGGGCGCGTGGCTTCTGGGACTGGTTGGACAGCCTCAGGTTGTCGGCGAAATTGTCGCTGGGTTGGTCCTTGGCCCATCACTGCTTGGCCGCTTCGCTCCGGAGGTCATGGACGCTCTATTCCCTGCAGACGCCACGATCATCTTTCGAGTGCTCAGCGAGTTAGGCTTGGTACTGCTCATGTTCTTGATCGGGCTGGAATTTGAATTCTCGCACCTGCGGCAAGTTGGACGAGCGGCAGTGGGCGTCGCAACCGCTGGCATTGCAATTCCATTTGTGATGGGCATCGCGTTGGCTTGGCGGATGCATCCTCAAGTTGCGGAAGACCTAAATCGGCCTGGGTTCGCGTTGATCGTAGCAGTCGCCTTGTCGATCACTGCAATTCCGATTTTGGGCCGCATCATGATCGAATTGAATATACATCGGACAGCACTGGGGACACTCACAATTACCGCAGCAGCCATCGATGACGCGATCGGTTGGATTCTGCTCGCCACTGTCAGCACGATGATCCACGGTGATTTTGAATTGTGGGCAATTGCACGGATGTCGCTGCTAACAGTTTTATTTGTAGGTGGATGTTGGTTTCTCGGCAGACCTTTGCTCGCTCGCTGTGCGAACTATTTGCTCCGGCAGGACAATGGCGACTTGACGTTAGTTGGATTCTCTGCCGTCTTGGTCACTGTTTTTATGTCAGCAGCCGCGACCAACGCGATCGGCATTTTCTCGATCTTCGGACCGTTCGTGTTAGGAGCGGCATTGTCTGGACAGCATGAATTCCGCGACGCGACGACGCGGAGGCTGCGCGAGATTGTCTATGCGTTGTTCCTGCCAATATTTTTCACATACAGCGGCCTGCACACGAACGTGGGGTTGCTGGAGTCGTGGAGAGACTGGTCGATGTGCTGTTTGATCCTCGCGGTTGCGATGATTGGCAAAATGGGCGGCTGCGGACTAGCGGCACGAGTCGGTGGATTACCTTGGCGCGAATCAGGATGTGTGGCGATCATGATGAACACACGAGCGCTCATGGGGCTGATCGCCATCAACGTTGGCCGCGAGCTGGGCGTCGTCCCCGACAATGTGTTCTGCATGCTCGTTATCATGGCGCTAGTCACGACATTCGTGACCACGCCGCTGCTGCACCGATTCCTTCGCGATCCAATTGCTCAGCTGGCCTATGAAAGTGCGAGTGGATGACTTGGGACGCTTGGTTGGCGCGTTGAATCTCATTCCGGCAGCGGTCGGCCCCTCGTTTCAGGCGCAAGCGGTAGGACTAGCAACCCTACTAGGAAGATGCCGCACATCGTCAGCCCGGCGTAGCGTAGTGGCTCGTCGGTATCGGCGTATACGTGCGTAGTAAGCAAAGCTAATAAGGCTGGGCCGATCGCCGCGACGAAACGTCCGACGTTGTAGCAGAAGCTTGTTCCCGTGCTCCGCAAATGCGTTGGGAATAGCTCCGGGAAATAAATCGCGTAGCCGGCAAACAAAGATAACTGGCAAAATCCCATGATCGGTACCAGCACGAATATCTGCCAAAACTCGTTCAGCCAAGCGAATACTGCGGCAGTGCTGAACATTGCGGCAAGGAATGACACAGCAAAAGCCGGTTTGCGTCCGATACGCTGCGTGACAATTCCAAAGCTGTACATTCCCAAGAATGCTCCACCGTTGATCATCAGCGAAGTCATTCCCTTCCAGAATGCCACACGCCCCACAACTTCGTTTTCCGCTAGACCAGCGGCGGCAAAACGTTTTGTTAGTACATTGCCCACGAGGTCCATCGTGAAGAAGCCGACTCCCCAAAGACCGACGACACCGGAAAACGCCAGTCCAAGCCCAATCAACGCATGTTTCCGCCAGCGAGCGTTACCAAACAGAGCTCGATACGATCCAAGCTGCCGTTCCGCCGCACCTTCGTGGGAAACATTCTGCCAACGATCGGGTTCCTTCAACCGACGACGAATCACCAATGCTAAGAGTGCTGGTAGAGCGCCGACCAAGAACAGCGGCCGCCATACGCTGTCGACCAAGCCTCGCTCGACAAGCGAACCCATTGCCATGTTCAACAGAGCGGCCGCGACGTTGCCTATGGCAGACAGCGCTTGCAGCAGACTGAGTGCATATGGGCGGGCTCGTTCCGGCATGACTTCCGCAACCAACGCTACGCCGACCGCAAATTCGCCACCGACTCCCAGTCCCGTGAGAAATCGATACAGCGCGAAGTCCCAAAACGTGACACTCGTGGCACTGAGCCCCGTGAACATCGAATAGATCAGGATCGTGATCATCATCGTCTTGGCACGGCCGATGCGATCACCCATCACTCCGAACATCAAGCCTCCGCTGGCCCAGCCAATCAGGAAGATCGACGTCGCGTAACCAGAGTAGGCATCGACCGCGGCCTTTAATTCGGCGGGATCGGAAATCTGCAGCAGATCCTTCATCGCCGGTTGCCGGGCGAGGATAAACAACTGCTGGTCAAGGCAGTCAAACAACCAACCAAGAGCCGCCACGATCAGGACGAACCAGTGATAACGATTCAGTTCACGATACCAGGGAGTTTGCGTTTCGCTCATGCGTGGCTTTCTCAACCAAGACTTTGTGGACGCTTGTTTGTAACGGACTGCGCCCTGCGAAGCAATTCCGGACAAGCCAAAGAACCGGGCGTTCACCAAACAGGAGGAAGTTAATGCTGTCCGCAAGCTTGCCCACGTCCCGCAGCAATTCCAAGCTGCCCATTAGAGTACAGCTTTTAGGCGCCTTAAAGCTGAAGAAACCGACTGAAGCCTGGACTCCAGCAATTGGCGTCGCCATGTTCAGCATCGCCATCGACGGCTGCGGCAACCTCATAGTTCTTGGCCTGAAAGGCAAACACGAGATCCGACGAGTTGAACTCGCCATCGCCATTCCAATCGCCCGTATTGAATGTCGAGTTATTCCAAATCCCATCCTCGTATTCGTTCGCTTGAAAAACTGCAACGAGATCGGACGAATCAAATCGACCGTCGTTGTTAACGTCTCCAACCACACGATTTTCCCAAACGGTTACCTGCGGACCGGAAACTCGATCGATGTCACCGTCACCGTCCAAGTCACCAAACGCTTCGGACAAATCGGGGACGCTAACTTTCTGATCCACAGTTTGCTTTTCGAATGAGGTGCCGACGCCGTCGTTGAGAAAAACAGTTGTTGTCGCGCCAGTGGCGACAACGATATCCAGATCACCGTCTCCATCGTGATCCTCCAGGTCGACCGAGTCCATTTTGCCACCAGAATGAACAAGTGTGGCTTCAAGAAGTTCGCCCGCCGAAGACTGCCTGTTCCAGTAGAGACTTCCTTTGTTTGCCCAGGCAACGTCAGGAATGCCGTCACCATCGATATCTCCAATATCCGCGTGGGAGATTTCCAGAAACTCGGTCGGCCCGGTCACGCTCCCGATCAAAATGGGAGCGCTAAATTCTAGGTTGCCTTTGTTTTCGTAAACGGTCACGCGGCTTTCTGAATTGAACTGATAAACGCCGCCCATCGACATTGCCAGAATGTCCAAATCGCCGTCAGCGTCAACGTCGCGTAGTTTGAATTGACCGAATCCGAATCCGATTCCGCGGTCCGTGATGTCGATTTCACGCGTGAATGCGTCAAACATCGAGATCTGCGATTCTTGAGGACGAACCACAACAACGTCGGCAAGCGAGTCTTGATTGAAATCAGCCACTGTCCATTCAAGCCAAAACGGACTTTGCACGACTTCGGTTGCGTCTCCGAATTTACCCTCGCCAAGGTTGAGCGAATAGCTGACCGTGTTGACGTCATCTCCGCCACGACTTATGTGGTGAAACACGATGTCGAACAGGCCGTCGCCATTGACATCGTGGACTTGAAACGCACGCAGAGTATGTGGGTTCAGGAGCGGAGGCGGAATCGAAATCGGTCGTTCTTGAAATTCGCCGTGCCCATCGTTTTCGTAAATCCGATCCAATGAGACGAGGTCCACGTCGCCGTCAGCATCAATGTCCGCAGTCTCCAAACGGCCAGGCAATGACAGTCTTTCTGAAAACGTGCCGTCTCCGTTCCCACTATACACGCGCGTAGATGCGCCATCGAAGCGAACCAGATCTGCGATATTGTCTCCATCGATGTGTCGTAGTTCATCATTTGCGCGAACGAGCGACATCGATTGCGGATCGCTCCACACATGCTTTCCTGTATTATTAAGCCAGAACGGCGTTCCGTCGGTAAACAAAACAATGTCTAGATTCAGGTCGCCATCAACGTCGGCTACTTTGACCTGCGGAGTTCGCGTCGGGTCAAGCGACCGAATCCTCTGCGGCACAGAATATCCGCCGCGGCCATTCACATTTTCGAGCAAGAACAGATATCGATCCGCGACGCCAACAATATCCAAATCGTCGTCTCCGTCGACATCGGCAACTGCAATCGATCTCGCGGCGAAGCCCAGCCCTCCCAATCTGCGTCCACGGGCAAACTGAGTTTCGTCACCGCCTAGATTCTCAAACCAATGAATTCCGTCGTTGCCCGAAGTGTCGACTGCTAGAAGATCAATGTCGTGGTCTCCGTCCAGGTCGGCCGAATAAAGCGAGCCTTTGGAATCAGACACGTCCACTGCGTGCGGAACAAAGGTTGTCGTCAAAAGACATCGCGATTCCAAAGAGTCAATTCGAAGCGTTCGTGGTTTAGCAGCCATCGTTTTGAACCCCCTGACGTTTCAGGTCGCGACCGATGAGGTCGACATCCACAAGATCTCAACATTTAGCTTCCCACAACACGGCCGAATGTGTGACCACTTTTTTTGTAGCTGAGCCAAGAAAGCGTGTTGGGCTCGAATTTCGCTGTTCTAAGCTCCGGCGCTGTTCAGTTTTTTTATTCGCGCAGCCCGAACAGTGAGTATTTCAATCGCAAGCTTCGCAAAGGCGAACAGCACTCACTGAAGCCCAGCAACGTGTGCCGGTCAAGATTAGCATTAGCGTTGCCCGTAGATCCGCGGTCGATTCTATCGAGCAGTCACAACTCGAGTTGCGACGAGGTGATTTTTGTTGAGCGTTTGATTGAAGCCAGATTCGCCTTGCAGAGTCACGTACTGGCGAACGTATCGTTGCAAGTTGACTCCCGTGCCGCCGCTGACAAAGCTTAAGATTTTCCCGTCGTTGTCGGTGATCGCATACTTCGGAAGATTCAGATTAGCAGTGACCACCGGCATGAGCCAACCTTCATGAGTATTCGCTCCCGGTCCATTAGCGACCGGCTCATTTCGTTGAGAGCGATTGTTCGCCTGTAGAAAGCTGGCTAGTTCAACGTTGTCATCAACTGCAGGTTGTGTTGATCGTCGAGCATTGCTTCGTTGCTCAGCTCGACGCCGCGATGCGGCTACAAACTGCTCGGGAGAAATATCGCGTCCGGATTGTGGAGTGGCCAAACCATCGTGCCTGCGTTGTAGACTTTCAAATTCAGCGATTCGTCGCAGCAATTCGCGGGCGGCTTGTCGGTCGTCTTGCTTCTGAGCGGAATCGACAATCCGTTCCGCGCTCCGACGGACGTCAGTCAAATCCCATTTGCTTGTTTCCTGAACGACGACCTGAGTAAGTGCAACGTTGATTTGCTGCAACTCCGCGTGGAAGTCATTAGCCTGTTGCAAAGGCTCGTGGACTGATCGCGAATCGCTGCGCACCGTCCACGTGCTGTCCGGCGCTGCCGACTGAGTGCGTGCCGCTATTGGCTGGACGATCGGTTCCGGTGGGTTCACTGACTCAATCGGTGTAGTGCTCATCCCGGATAGCGGCTTTGCACTTGCAACTAGCTCGCCAGAAATGCCTTGTGGATCCGAATTCTCCAGCTGAGATTGGACAAGCGATTGCCTTACTGACGTTCCAACGGGCGCCCCATCTAAATCGAGCTGTCGTTTTTGCGTCTGGGCAACATCATCAAACGAGACTTGGGCGACCGATTCATGAATTTCCACCGCGTGCGTGTTCGACGGTTTTTCGCTGCCAAGAAACCGCCGATGAATCCAACGGAATTCGCCCGCTGGCGGCGCAATCTTCAGCCAACCCGGTGTTTCGGCCAATCCGAGCGACCGAACCGATTCGCCCTTATTCAATGTTACATATTTAACGTGCTGCTCATTGCCAAGATGGCTGCCAACGCGAGTGCGAAGGCCTTCGCGCATTACTATTGCAATTCCCGGAGCTTCGCTCGATTGGATCGCATCCTCTGGCACGAGGCTGAAACTGTCCGGCAAAGGTCTGATCCCGCACCAGCCATCGTCTGTTGTTTTATAGATTTCAACCGCATCTCCGACAGCGAGCGTTTGCGTCGCGTAGAACTGTTCGCCAGGCCCGCTGTGAATTTGCGCGGGCTGCTGCAAATACGCAGTGATTGGAAACGAATTTGCTCGAACGACGGTCGGTGGAGCTGCGATGCAAATTGCAACAAGAAATCCAAACCAACGGTGCATTGCGGGAACTCCCTTTGCGCGTGTTCATTCGGGCAGTTACGCCAGAACGAATAAAGACCACTAGTGACACTTGTGTAGTACGGGTCGGCTGGGAGCTTTTACTTGAAACACCAACGACACTCAACGGCAATCAGCAAATCTCGCGGAAAATCCGCTGTCAGCAATGCTGCCACAGAACCGCAAGCACAGATTGCACGCCAGGCATAAGCATCGTCTAAGTCGAAGCTGTCGTGTAATTTATTGACCGAACTCACACAGACAACTACACTCGAATCGAAACGCCAACATAAAGAGTAGCCAACGATGTGCCGCCCGCAACTTTTTCGATTCGCTTTGTCAACCTCCCTGTCGATCGTGATGGCTTCATCGATTCTTGCTGATAGCGTCGGAGGTTTTCGCGGCGACGCAAGTCCTGGCAATCGCGTGTCCCCGAATCCGGCGACGCCTTTAGATACGGTTTCGTTTTCATTGAACACGGACTCTGTTACCTACGGCAACGAATGCGTTCAGGAAAGTGCGTTTGATGGACAGCTTGCACTCAATCGCCGAGATGACAGCCGCCTCGTGAGCCTTGAGCTAGTTGACCCAGCACCGCAATTCTGTACGTTCATCTGGCTGCCAGTCACCGGCATTCGCGGAGAACTGAATTCACTGCAACACGGGAACTGGCTTATCGAAGACGGGTTTGGCAACTCTGTTTCGTTAACGGTCGTCCAGGAGGGCGACGCGAACAAAGACGGCATTTTCAACTCAGCCGATTTCGTTCAGGTTTTTCAAGCGGCGGAATACGAAGACGATATTCCACGCAATTCAACCTGGGAAGAAGGAGACTGGACGGGCGATCAAGAATTCACAAGCAGCGATTTTGTAGCAGCATTTAAAAACTATCGGCCTGCAGGAGCTCAACCAGTGCAAGTCCCCGAGCCGCTTTCGCTGACGCCTGTGCTCGGCGCACTGATTCTGCTTCTGATTACCGCTGGCACGCGAAAAGTACGGTCGATCGTCACACAGGCCATCTGAAATCAAGTTTACGTTTATCCAAACAACGCTTCGAAGCAAATCCGAGACCAGCTTTCCATATCGTCGGTTTCAGTTCGCAGTTGTTCCAGCGATAGGAAACCAGCTTCGGCGATTTCGGGTTCGCGAGGCCGCACATCCTGCGTTTCGACATCGAAGATGTGTACGACGCCTAAGTGCACTTTGCCAACTTCCGTTTCGTCGTCATTGATCATGCCGACGCACCGTTCTTCATAGGTCGTCTCGATGATGACTTCTTCGTCTAGCTCGCGACGCATACCAATTGCATACGGATTGGCGCTTTCGGTAGCTTCGGCGTCTTCAGACGAAATGTGTCCGCCGATTCCGATGCTCAGCTTGCTACGAAGACGAGATTCCCCGTTTCCACTGCCGCGTCGATACCGGAAAAGCGATTGCCGACCTGCGTCGTCGGTGTGACGGAAGACGATGTACGGAATCAACTGCTTGAAGCTGGGGTCTTCTTCCATTTCGTCTCGCGGCCGGTAGCTGATGTTTTCTGCCACCAGTAGCTGATCGACGTAGCGGTCAACTTCTGTCGAAAAACCTTGGAAATGGCCCAGTTGATGAAACGCTTCAGTCGGCACGACCAAAACGTGTTCTGTTTTCACAGTCGACATCGATTTCCTTTCTCAGCAGATTCCTGATTTGTCGGTGCTACGTGATGATTCTACCAGAATGCAGACGGGTTGGAATCGGCTCCACTTCAGACGCTGTGATGTACTCACGCTGCACGTTGTTCGAAAAAAAGCCGGCAACTTGGTCGCCGGCTTTGCTTGATGTCGCGATGCAACTTGTGTCAGTCGGTTTCGACAAAGCGATGGATTAGCCCAAAAGAATCGGTGCAGTAAACTTCGCCAGATTCATCTTCGCCGAACGTCATGACAGTGATGTTCTTCGATTCGATCGGACGATTCGCAACAACCTTGCCTGCAGCTTCGTCGTATTTGAGCGCCCAAAACTTGTTGCTCACGTAGTCACCATATAGATAGTGGCCCTTGAGTTTCGGAACTTTGTTTCCGCGGTAAACCAAGCCACCGGTAATGGATTTTCCAACGTCGTGATGGTATTCGTGAATCGGATCGATCAGCTGCGGATTCGGGTCGAATCCGTTAAGCCCAAACTTGTGCTTGCCTTCACGCAAGTCCCAGCCGTAGTTGCCGCCAAGTTTGACGATGTTGATCTCTTCCCAGATATCTTGCCCTACATCGGCAACCCAGAACAAACCGGTTTCTCGATCAAACGCCATTCTCCATGGATTACGAAATCCCCAGGCGAAGATTTCCTCACGGCCCAATCGCGGCTGACCTTTGAACGGATTGTCTGCCGGAATGGCGTATTGCTTGTCGCCTTCGGTTTTGTCGACATCGATTCGCAGGATAGAGCCCAGTAGCGTCTCGACGTTCTGTCCGTTCATGTGCGGATCATTGGCCAATCCACCATCGCCGAGCGCAATGTAGAGATACCCGTCGGGACCAAACACGACGGTTCCTCCGTTGTGATTCCAGAAGGGTTGCTTGATCTTCATTAACACGACTTCAGAGTCCGGATCCGCCTTGTTCGGATCGGACTTGGACACGCTGAACCGGGAAACCTTTGAAAGCAGTGGTTCGTCTGTCGAGGTGTAATAAACGTAGAAGTAGCCGTTTTCTTTGTACTTCGGGTGAAACGCGAGCCCCAAAAAACCTTCTTCGTTCTTGCGGTCGGAGTACACAACGCGATCTTCAATGTCTAAGAACGTGTTTGTTTTCTCGACGTTCTGATCGTTTGGAATCCAATGGATGACGCCTTGCTGAGTTACGATGAAAACTCGATCGCTTCCGTCACCGGCGTGAGTGATGATGACTGGTCTGCGAGGTCGCAAGTTTGGAAACGCTCGTTCCGTTTTGACGCCGATCGGGCTCGTGTCGATATCTTCTGCGTGTGCGCCAGCCTGGAAGATCAAGGCTACGATAATAAGAAGTAGCGATTGTTTCATCAGTTTCCCTCTCTATGGAAATTTCTATGCAAATCAATTTCGAGCTGCGTTATTTCTGTTCAGCAGCGATCTCGTCCAGCTCTGACAACTTGACGTGAACGCTTACGATATACGGTTCAGCACCCTTCGTCCAATGACCATACGTCGTCGTTACGAACGTTCCGTCGGGCAGGATCTCGACGCCAGGGTATGCACAGTCCGCCGATTTGTGATTTTCCATCAAACGGACTCGGTATTGTCCTTCGCG